>NZ_JTKZ01000221.1:0-8613 GCF_000799035.1 Delftia sp. ZNC0008 | reverse complement strand
GCGGCGCGACAGCTCGCGCGCCAGCTGCAGGCGCACGTTCTTGGCCTGGGCAGAGCGGAATGCGTTCGACAGGTCTTCATCGGTCCAGGTGGCAAGGGCCCCGCCCGCGATCTCTCCGGTGGCGGGGTCTGCAGTGACCTGACGCTCGGAGGCCTTCTTCTTGGCTGGCGCGCGGGCGGCCACCTCGGCGGCCTGAGCCAGGGCATCTGCCTGCTGGGCCTGAGCAGCCGCGCCGGAATCCACGGCCAGGGCAGCAGCTGCGGACAGCGAGCCAGCAGCAGGATCCAAACCCATTTCCTCGGACGGACGCTGCGCGCCAATGGCAGCATCAATGCGCGTGGTATCCAGTTGCGGTGCGGGCGTGATGCCCTGCTCGCGCAGCCGGGCTTCATCGATCACGGGCTCTTGCTGGGCGCTCAACTGGCGCACGAATTCGTCGCGGACCTTGGCCAGGCCGGTGGGCACTTCGCCATCGGCCTGGTTCTCGCTGACCTGCTGGAACAGATCTGGGCTGAAAGCCTGGTGCAGCGAGTCCGCCGCGGCTTTCCGGTCCTCGGGGGTTAGGGACTCGTCCTGGGCCCGCGCCAGAGCATCCCGGTACTGCTGCTGGCTCTCGGGCCGAACCATCTGGTCGATGGCGGAGCCGTAGGTTGCAACATCCGGCAGGCCCGCAGGCTCTGCGCCGGGTGGCTGAGGTGCAGCATCTGCCGCCTGGCCGGCCTCGGCCGCGCCGTTCTCCCCCGCCCCACCGTGCCGACCAGTCAGCAGCGACGTGCCAGCGCCCGTGATGCCACCCAGGGCCGCCCCCATGCCAGCAGCAGCAGCTACGCCCTTGGATGGATCAATGGTCGGGTCGAATGGCATGGCCGCCCGCTGACCCTCGTACTGCGTGACGCCTTCCTCAACAGCCTCCTGAGCCGCCTCGCTCGCCCCTGTCTTCGCCGCGCGTGCAACAGTGCCGCCCGCGAACCCCTTGCCACCGGCCAATAGACGTTCGGCGCCAAACGCGCCGCTGGCCCCGCCCACAATGGCCGGGATGACACTGGCGCCGCGCCCTGCAGAGACAGCTTCATCCTCCGTGGCGCCAGCATTCTTCGCGAGGTCATAGGCTGTGCCCGCTGCATCCCCGCCCGCCATCGCCGCACCAGCAGCTACACCACCCGCCTGAGCGGCACGCTCGACACCCTTCGCCCCAAGTCCGGTCGCGCGGCCAATAGCACCAACGCCCTTCACCGCAGCGCCCGGCCCAACGAACGAGCCAGCTGCCTGGGCTGCTGCGAGCACAGGATTACGCACGATGTACCCGCCCACCGCGCCAAGCTCATCCATCACGCCACCGGCTTGGTCGATCTCGGTTTTGAGCTGCTGCTTCTGAGCTTGAACGACTGGGGTCTGCTTGGCTTCGCCTGCCTGGACGATGTTCTTGTCGATCCAGCCGGAGACCGCGTTTCCAGGTTTGATGAAATTGGCAGCGGAAGAGACGCCGCCAGCCGCCGCGTTGGCGAATTCGATGACGGTGTCGTTTACTGCCTCGAGGCCGCTACGCGGTGGCGACTTTTCATGGAAGCGCGCAAACGGGTTGGACCCTCCGTCGGTCTCCGACTCGGGATGGAACTTTGCGAATGGGTTCTGTGCCATCCCCCCACTCTCAAGGAGAGGTGTGGGGCGGTCGAACCCTACAGGGGGTCATCGCAGAAGTGTGCAGGGCTGCTCAGGAATGATCCCAATGCAGCGGCACCTTGCTGGTGCATAGGATCATCCACTGGCCGTGCACTGGAGGAACGATGGAAGGCAGAGACGGGGAGCGGGAGGAAGACGACGACAACAGCCCGGCCGTGACGGTGGGCCTGGCCGCGCTGGCCATCGTGCTGCTGGCTGTGGTGTTGGGGGTGCTGACGCTGCTGATGCGCGGGTAGCCCAGAAACGACGAAGCCCGCCGAAGCGGGCCTCTGCTCAACGCGGCACCAGCTTACTTGCGGCCGCCCACGTAGTGCCCGCCCTTCCCGCTCTTGCCTGAGCCGCCGACACGCTTGCTGCCCTTGCGTCCAGCAGCCTCGAAGGACAGGGACGACGCAGCGGACTTGCCCGAGGCGAACGTAGCGCCTGAACCATGGCTTGGCAACAGGTCGCCGGCCTGCGCAGAAGTGGCAGCAGCCAGGGCGATTGCGAGGAATGCGATTTTCATGGAGAGGCCTCCTTGTTGTGGTGAGGCCATGCTATCCGTGGCAAGGCACAGGGCACGGGAATCGCTTTCCCTACTTGCTTTGACGTTCATCACGTACAGGCTTGGCTGAGTCATGAGCGCTCGAAGGCACCGACACATATTCGGAGCGAACTGAAAGCGGCCCAGTCGGCAGGCAGGTTCTTCCAGCAGAACATTCATCACCAGTACGGGGAGCCGCGCGCTCCAGCAAATCCATGGCGACGTCGATAGCCGCGCGCGCCCTGGAGAAATCAACGGTCCAGCTGGTGTCTGGCGACAGGGGCAAGTCTGGCCGGTCGGTGGCCACGCAGCCGCCGTGGAAGTCGAACTCGCGGCGCGTGAGCAGCAGCACGTCGCGCACATAGGCCAGGTCTGCGTTGCCCGGCCGCGCGCCCGCTTCAGCCCGGCGCGCCGCCGCCCTCGCACGATACGCCGCGCCCAGGGCTACGCAGACCAACACAAGCGCCAGGAACAGCGCACCAGAGAGGATGAGGAGGGGTTGATGTGCCATGAGCCCAATGTCTGCCCGATTCCTCCGAAGAGCGAACTCTATGCAGAGCCGCTATTGCTCAGCCTACGGTATTGCGCAAGTGGCAGTTACGCTCACATGCTCAAACGGTTCCTAAATTCCGAACGCAACCTCATGATATTAAAGCAAAAATTTGTCGACACCTGCAGACCAACCCAATGCAATTTATTGCAATCCAATCAAAAGTTGACTACTGTATGCAATATCACTACTTGCCATGAAAGAATGTAACTACACTCTCACAAACTTCAAAAAATCTATTGCCGCATGGAATTCAGACAGTTTGACCGAAACACTTTCGAAGCGACGCGGGCGAAGTGGCGTAGCGAGGCCGAAGAGTACGACTGCTTCCCTGACGAAGTGGACCGCAAGCTCCAGTGGATTGAGGAGGCGCTTGCCGGCACTTCCCCTCAAGCAGCACAGCAAGCTGTCATCCCCTATGGCGTCTTTGCGCCGGGCGAGTCGATTGCTGCTGCGACATGTGAACTTGTGCTGTCACATCGTGGCTCGCTCACGGGCAAGTGGCTAAAGCTCCTGAAGGTGACCATGTCGCCCGAAATCGAGGTTCTCACTGAAGAAGAAGACCAAGCTGCCATTGAGGTCACCGTAAACGCATATCGCGCTGCCACGCTAGGTGCATACAATTCGCGCCTCGAACATGCTGCCGATACGCTCAAGCTGTTTGGTCGCAACGCTCGCCTACAAGAATTTCAGACCTTGTTGATGCAATCCATCCAACGAGACCCGCAACATAGACCAATCATCGCCAGCCAGCAGGGACGCTGGTTGGTTCTGAAGTCCGCAACCACCACCGAGGAATGCCTATGAGCACGCAACAACCCACTTCCACCGCCTTCATCGCGCAGATGCAGCAACATTCGGAAGAGATGCGCTGCCTGGCTCGTGCTTTCGATGAGGCAACCGAGGCCTTCGGGGCCAGCAATCTGGCCGCCGCCGTGACCGAGGAAAAGGTCGAAGGCTGATCCCTTTGACTCAACAAAAGGCCCGCCGCGTGCGGGCCTTTTGCATTCTGCTTGGAGATCTTCCGTGAACGCATTTCAGCGATGGTCCGCCGTGTTAGCACTTGCCATTGGCCCCACGACGGCTTGCTTTGCCGCTGACTACGCCACCTGCCTCCTGAACAAGCTCCCTGGGGTCAAGAACGCGCCGGCCCATGCTGCCGCGCTGAACCCGCGCCAGGTTTCCTGAGGACGGCTGAAAGTTCAGCCATCCTCGGGGGCACCAACCACACGCCGAGTAGCTGAGCGGCGCTGGCAAGTGATGCCCAGGTTTGGGGTATCACTTGGGGTGTCGGAAAAATTTCTGACGTCCTGCGCTCAGTGAAACAGCGGAAGCGAAGGCTGGATCTCTGCCTCCAGCCGCTGGTGCTCCGACTCGAAGTGCGGGATGTCGCGCTTGCGGTCGAGCATGAGCCGGGAACCGAAGGACGCCCGGACCTTGGATTCGACCTCCTGCGCGATGAGAGCCTGCATCTGCTGCCACAGGCCCTTGGCTTGCTGGCTCAGGGCCGTTCGCATGCGGTAGAACTCCTCGACCAGCCGAACCTTGCACTCGATCACGATGGGGCTGTTGCGCAGCATGGAGATCAGCAGGGTTGCCTGCTGCTCGTTCAGCAGCGCGATTTCGGTGGCCTTGGCGAAGCCGCCCTGGGGAAGTGCGACACCCTTTCGGATTTCAAATCTGAGTGGGCCGAAGATCTCCAGACTGGCCCTGTGCTTGCGCACGAGCTTGATGACGCTGGCATGCGGAAGAACGACACCGGCAGCCAGTGCATCTGAGGCCGCGAGCGGCTCCTTGTCGAGCAGGGCAACGATGGGGGTAGGCATTGCTTTCGAGTTCATGGCTCAGCCCTCCACGCCCAGCAGGTTCTTGATGTCGGCCACGCGCCAGCGCAGTTGGCCGCCGTCGCGCACGGGCTGGATGGGGCCGTTGCGGCTGCCGCAAGACCAGGCGTGCAAGGTCGCGGGGGAACGACGGAGATGGAATGCCGCTTCGCGGGTGGGGATGGTTTCGCGGGTTTCGTGCGACAAGGCGGGGATGGCCCAAGACATGGCGTGCTCCTTGAACGGGTTGGACAAGGTCTCCCATTCTTTTCATGTCAAGTCTTTTGCCAAACCCTAGAGGGAGCAGACCCGCAAAGACGAAGCCCGCACGAAGCGGGCTCCTCAACAGGGGTGTGCGGAAAATTCCGCGCACCATAAACTCAGGTGCCACTTGCCACAGACAGGCGTCCAGCCATGGAGCCGAGCCGGTTTGCGCAGGTTGCGGCCAGGCGGGCCAGCACCGCGGGCTCGACGCTCATGCTGGTTTCGATGGCGTCATAGAACCGGTCCATCGGTATGACATACGCGTTGCTGTCGATCTTCTTGGCTTGCGGGACTAGGCCTCGCGTGTTGACATCGAAGCTCAGCATGAAGCGATCGGCCTGCCAGTTCTGACCCGTCATGACGGCATCGAAGATCGCGCGGGAGACCTGGGGCATGACTTCAGCTACCAGCGACAGGGCGCTGTTGACGCGCTCGGGAGACCAGCCGGCCGGCTGGGCTGCCTCCTCAACAATGTTCGGCGCGTAGCCCTGTGGCAGCTTGGCGATCAGGTACTGCCGCGCTTCCATGTGCCGTGCCGCCGGCAACTCCAGGTAGCTGTTCACTCTGAATTTTCTCTGGAAGCGAGCCCAGGTCTCCGCGTGCTTCTGGATGCCCGCGTCCACGATGGCCTGCACGATCTCGCGCAGATCCTGCGCCTGGGCGGGGCTGATCCGGTCGTAGTCCAGGTTCATCTGTCCGGGCTCCCCGACAGGCGCTACCTGGGCCAGGAACACACGAATGACCTTGAGATGGAAGGCGGCGCTGATCCAGGCAGCGTAGGCAATGACCAATTCGCGGCATGCGTAGGTGCCGCCGTTGCGGCCCTGTTTTGTCTTAACTGCCGGAATCCCGGCATTTTCGATTTCCTGCAGCAGCGCTTTGGTCTGCTCGTTGTCGAGGAAGTAGCCGGGGCGATGGTTGGCCAAGCCGCCGCTCTCCTGGTGCAGGTCGTTGAGGGAAAACAGGCCGTCTACTTGGCGAACGCTTGTAGACCCGATGGTCAGTGCAATAGAATCCAACATGTCGATTCCTTCCAAATGGTTGCTGACATCCAACGCCCCGGAGCTCCTACCTTCCGGGGCGTTTCCTTTTTCAGCCTCGTGAGGCATGGCTTGCCTCCTTGGCCTCTCGCGTTGCAACGCCTTCACGAAGCATCGCGACAATCTGCGCGTTGAACGAGCGATCCTCCGCCAGCGCCGTGGCGTGCACCTGCTGATGCAGGTCTCGGGGAAGACGAAGGGCGGTCTTCTGCCAGTCGATTTGAGATTGATTCGTAGCCATACACTCCTTGGACAAGTCACCGTGACTTGATGGGTGCAGTGTACGGCACCGTGACTCCTTGTCAAGCGCAAATTTGCGTCACAGTGACTTTAGATATACTTCGCCCCATGGTCACCAAAACCTCCAGCACCGGGCGCGACTCGGACAAGTTCATGCTTCGGCTACCTGATGGGGTGCGCGAACGTATTGCCGAAGCTGCGAAGGCCAACAACCGGACCATGAACGCAGAGCTGGTCGCGCGCATCCTCAAGACCCTTGACGATAGCCCGGCACCGTCTGTCGAGCAGGACGGGAAGATCTTTGCGCTTCCACCCATGACCGTAGAAGCGCTCGAGGCAATGAAGCGCATCGAGTGGAAGCTCGAAACCCTTGCCCAAGGGTTGCAAGGAGAGCCGAGGTTCTCGCTTCCGCCAACGGATATGCGCCTAATTGAAGAGCAAGCGAAGCGGGCACCGCCCCGAGCAGTGCGCAAAAAGTAGCGTCTCTCGTCTGCTAAAGTGCCTCCACAGGAGAGGCATATGGGATCTTTCAGCGCCATTCACTGGCTCATCGCACTGCTTGTCATCGCACCCGTTGCGGCATTGATGGTCGTTCCAGCTTGGCGCATCCTGCAGCGAGCCGGGCACAACGGTGCATGGGCACTGCTCATGCTTGTGCCCGTGCTGGGCTTCGTGGTGCTGTGGGTACTGGCCTTCTCGAGGTGGCCAAACGACAAGGATGGGAAGACGAGCACCAGCGTGCCTGGGATCATCCTGGGCATTGTTCTGGTGCCGCTGTCCATTGGATCGGTGGTGATGCTGTCTTCGGCTGGGATGCGCGTAGCCGTGCCAGGTGGCCAGGCCCCGTCCGCCTTTTCAGGCAACCCCATTCCTGACTCCAGCCGAAGCAACGATGCGCCGGTGCAACAACCCGCCCAACAGAACAATGCTGAAGAAAACCCCTTCGCGAAGTTCCACCGCTGAATCTAGCGCGCTGCCAGCGCTTTCTGGGCTGCCCCCACCCCGTAAAACTCATCAAACTGCTTGGCCATGGACGGGTTACTTTTAAGCAGCGCCACGGCGTCGCTGGTAGGCGTGTAGCTCGCCCCCACTGGACTCTTCGCCCCCGCATCCACCTGCTGCACCTCGCCCGTGACGGCGTTGTGGCGGATGATGCTGCCCTGGCTCGTGGAACCATCGGCATTCTTGACCGCAGGCGTGACCGTGACCTTCCAGGGCGACGGATCTGCATCCCCCCGAATCGCGCGC
This sequence comes from Delftia sp. ZNC0008, assembly GCF_000799035.1. Classification (NCBI taxonomy): domain Bacteria; kingdom Pseudomonadati; phylum Pseudomonadota; class Betaproteobacteria; order Burkholderiales; family Comamonadaceae; genus Delftia; species Delftia sp. ZNC0008. The sequence continues at coordinate 1,245 of NZ_JTKZ01000221.1, read as the reverse complement.
ATGGACTGCTGAGCCTGCTGCTTCTGCTGGGGCGTGGCGTTGGGATCGAGGAGCGTATTGCGCAGCTGTTCTTCCTGGCGCTGGGCCCGGGTCTTAAAGCCGCGCGCTTCGGCCTCGCCCTGCAGGCGCTGCTGCTCGATGCCCAAGCGCATGCCGGTGCGCCCGGTTTCGCCGGCCTGCTGCATGGCCTCGCGCTGCACGCCACCGGCTTGCTGCATGTCTTCGCGCATGAGGCCTGCGTTCTGGCGCATGGTCTCTGCGTCCAGCCCTGGCTGGGCCTGGCGCAGTGCAGCGTCGGTCTGCAGGGCGGTCTGGTAGGCTGCCACGGCGGGGGGCGTGCCACCCGGTCGCGCCCCGTGCGGGCGCGTGGATTGAAACATGATGCTGCTCGCGCCGGTCTCCAGGTTCTGGAGGTCTTTGCGTGCCTGCCAGTCGTTGCCGGAGTGGGCGATAGTTGGTGCTCGGTAGCCCGGGAAGCCCAGACGGGGCTGCTCGACCTCGGTGCGCTGGCCTGGCGTGAAACCGCGCGCTGTTGATTGCGCGGCCAGGTTCTGGGCGGCCAGGTCGTTTTGCCGGGAGGGCAAGCCGCGCGGCTGGGCGCCGAGCGCCGCGCTCTGTGCGCTGTCGCCGAAGCTGTTGCCCTGACGGAAGATCCCGGGCTGGACTTCCTGTGGCGCGGCCGAGCTGGGCGGGCCCATGGCTGACCCTGGCGCGCCGGAGCCGGCGAGGCCTGTGCCAGTGGCGACGCCGGCTGCGGGAGCTGCAGTGGGGGTTGGCGAGTTGTTGGCACGATAGGAGGCCAGTCCGCCCACGGGCCGGTCGGCCTCGTATGCCGCGCCCAGGCCCACGGCGCCGGCGGCGGGCACGCCCAAAGGTGCTGCAGTTGTGGCCGCGCGCCCAGCAAGCCCTGCCGCCTGGCCAGCACCGGACAGCGCATTTGCGCCGGCACCGGCCACGCGCGAGACCGCACCCGGCAGGCCAGCAGCACCAGGCAAGGCGCCCAAGGTGTTGGTCACATTGCGCCCCAGCTCAGAATTCATCGGGTTGTCCTGGGTTCCGTCAGCGGCCGGCGCCTTCGGGTAGCCGCCCAGCGGGATCTGGTCTTCAGGCCGCCCACCGTTGGCGAAGAACACCTTGGGCTTGAAGCCACGCGGCACGACTGCCTCTTCAGATGCTGGAGTGTGGGTGGCATCGACGGCGGCCTGCAGCGCGCCAGCGCCGCCCATGGCGTGCACGGTATCTGGC
>NZ_JTKZ01000812.1:0-5291 GCF_000799035.1 Delftia sp. ZNC0008 | reverse complement strand
GCGCTACCTGCATGACGGCGCGCTGCAACTGGCCGTGGGCGAGGGCGAGTCCCTCGCCGAGGGCCTGCTGTCCTGGCAACAGGCCGGGGACGGCGCCTTCGACGTGCAATTCGCGGGCCAGCGCCTGCGCGCCCAGGTCCATGTGCTGGGCGAGCAATGCCATGTGTTCGCTCCCCAGGGCGCGGCCGTGCTGGGCCTGGCCGATCCGCTGGCCCATGCGGGCGATGTGCATTCGGAAGGCGGCCGCCTGACGGCGCCCATGCCGGGCAAGGTGGTCTCCTTTGCCGTCAAGGCCGGCGACAAGGTCAGCAAGGGCCAGCCGCTGGCCGTGATGGAGGCCATGAAGATGGAGCACACCATCGCCGCACCCGGCGACGGCGTGGTGGCCGAACTGCTGTATGCGCCCGGCGACCAGGTGACCGAAGGCTCCGAGCTGCTGCGCCTGGAAAGCTGAGCCCGCAGGCAAGACAGTTTTGCGCAAAAGTCGCGCGTGGGCGTCGCCAGGCCGTTAGGCTTGGCCACCTATGCGAGTGACTTTCTGCTGCGAAGACACCAGGCCCGACGCCTGGCTGCAAGGACTGCGCGCGGCCCTGCCGGGCGCCGAGGTGGACATCTGGTCGCCGGGCGCGCCGCAGGCCGACTACGCTCTGGTCTGGGCGCCACCCCAGCGCTTCATCGACGAGCAGCCGGGCCTCAAGGCCCTGTTCAACATCGGCGCCGGCGTCGATGCGCTGCTGCCGCTGCGCCTGCCGGCCGGGCTGCCCGTCTACCGACTGGAGGACGCCGGCATGGCCGTGCAGATGGCCGAATACGTCAGCCAGGCCGTGATCCGCTTCTTCCGGGGCCTGGACGGCTACGAGGCAGACATGGCCGCCGGCCTGTGGCAGCACCGGCCCAATCCTCGGCGCGTGGACTTCCCCGTGGGCGTCATGGGGCTGGGCTGCATGGGCGAGCGCGTGGCGCGCGCGCTGACGGTGTTCGATTTCCCCGTCAACGGCTGGAGCCGTACGCCGCATGCCATCGACGGCGTGCGGGGCTTCTGCGGCCCGCAGGACTTCGACGCCTTTCTGCGCGCCACCCGCATCCTCGTCAACCTGCTGCCGCTGACACCCGAGACCGACAGCATCATCGACGCGCGCAGCCTGGCCCTGCTGCAGCCGGGCGCCTATGTGATCAACGTGGGACGCGGCGGCCATGTGGCGGACGAGGACCTCATCGCCGCCATCGACGGGGGCCAAGTGTCCGGCGCGTTGCTCGACGTGTTCCGCACCGAGCCGCTGCTCGACGGCCATGCCTTCTGGCGGCATCCGTGCATCACGCTCACGCCCCACACCTCGGCCCGCACCCTGGCGCGCGACAGCGTGGAGCAGATCGTGGGCAAGGTCGCCGCGCTGAGCCGGGGCGAGGCCGTGAGCGGCCGCGTGGACCTGCGGCGCGGCTACTGACGGGCGCGCTCAGTCCAGCGTCACGCCGGTGCTGCGCACCAGCGCGCCCAGGCGCTGGGAGTCGCTCCTGATCAAGGCACCGAATTCGGCCGCCGTGCCGCCCACGGCCGGCGTGCCTATGGCTTCCCAGCGCGTGCGGAAGGCCGGGTCCTTGAAGATGGCGTTGACCGTGGCATTGAGTTTGTCGATGGCGGCGGGCGGCGTGCCCGCGCGCACGGCAATGCCATGCCAGCCCGTGATCTGGTAGCCGGGCACGCCGGCCTGGGCCATGGTGGGCACATCGGGCAGCACCTTGCTGCGCTCGGCCGAGGTGACGGCCAGCGGGATCAGGCGCCCGCCCTGGATGTGCTGCAGCGAGCTGCCCACGATGTCGAACATCAAGCCCACCTGGCCGCCGATCAGGTCGTTGAGTGCCGGTCCCGCACCCCGGTAGGGCACATGGCCCAGCTTGACCTGCTCCATGGAGTTGAACAGCTCGCCCGCCAGGTGCTGGGGCGTGCCGTTGCCGGCCGAGGCAAAGCTCAGCGTCTTGCCCGTTTTGGCCAGGGCCAGCAGCTCGGCCACGGTCTTGACGCCCAGCGAGGGATGGACCTCCAGCACCAGCGGGAAGGCCGACAGCTGCACCACGGGCTCCAGGTCCTTGAGCGGGTTGAAGGGCATGCTCTTGTACAGCGAGGAATTCACGGCCATGGGGCCGCTGGCGGCCAGCAGCAGGGTGTGGCCGTCGGGCGTTGCCTGGCGGGCCACCTCGGCGCTGCCCAGGTTGCCGCCCGCGCCGCTCTTGTTCTCCACGATGACGGTCACGCCCAGGCGCTGCTGCAACTCGGGCTGCAGCATGCGTGCCATCAGGTCGGTGGGGCCGCCGGGCGGGTAGGGCACGACGAAGCGGATGGTCTTGCTGGGGAACGCCGGCGACGGGGTCTGGGCCGAGGCCTGGCCCGCCAGGCCCAGGGCCATGAAGGCCAGGGGAAGCGCCGTGAATGCGGTGGCTGCCTTGATTTTGGCGATGGCGTCACGCCGCGTGCCGTGGGTGGGCTGTTGCATGGTTGTGTCTCCTGCCTGTGGTTGGAATGGAAGGCCCGTCTTGTGCGGGCTCATGGGCCTATCGGCTTATCGGCTTATGGGCCTGTAAGGCGCCTGGTGCTCAGCCCGGTGTGAAGCGCCGGCGTATGTCGTCGGCCGTGGCCAGGGGGCGGCCCAGCGCCTGGGCGGACACCACGGCCTGGCGGACCAGGGCGGCGTTGTCGGGCGCGGTGTGGCCGTCCCGCGTCAGCAGGTTGTTCTCGAAGCCCACGCGCGCATGGCCGCCAAACGCGGCGGCTGCCGCGATGCAGGTGTTTTCCGTGGCGCCGAAGGCGCACACGGCCCAGGGCTCGCCGCCGTCATGCGCCGCAAGAAAGGGCAGCAGGTCCTGCGGCCGCGAGGTCTGGCCCGCGCTGTAGCGGCCCAGCACGAAAAGCAGGAACCACGGCGCCTCGGGCACCACGCCCTGGGCGCGCAGCGCCTGCCAGCGGCGCAGGTCGGCCACGTCGTAGAGGATGACCTGCACCATGACCTGGTCGCGCACCAGGCCCGTGAAAAAGTGCGCCAGTCCCGCATCGCCGATCTCGGGCCGGTCGATCTCGCGCAGGCCGATGGAGACGGCCTCGGGCCGCAGCGCCTGCACCATGGCGATCTGCTCGGGCGCGCGGTAGACGCCTGCGGCCTCGCTGGTGATCTGCACCACCATGTCCGTGCCCACGGCCTCGCGCACCACGCGCCAGGCTTCGCGGTAGCCGTCCACATCCAGGCTGTGGCGTCCCCGGGCGTCGCGGATGTGCATGTGGATCATGGCCGCGCCGGCATCCAGGCAGGCGCGTGCCGTGGCGGCCAGCGCCTGCGGCGTGATCGGCAGGGCTCGGTGGTCGGCCGGCTGCTTGTAGGCGCCGTTGGGGGCCACGGTGATGATCAGCGGGTCGCTCCACTGCGACGTGGTTGACGTGGGCGATGTGGGCGACGTGGTTGACGTGGGGACCGGCGTGCTCATGGCGTGTCCTGTGCCTGCTCCGGCACCGGCAGCTCGCTGGCCAGCAGGGCCAGGCCCTGGCGCAGCAGCGCGTCGTAGCGGGCACGCTCGGCCAGGCGGCGGTCCTCGGGCCAGTCGAAGAAGCCCTTGCCGGTCTTCATGCCCAGATCGCCGCGCGCCACGCGATCGCGCAGGGCCTGGGCCGGCACATCGGTGTTGGACAGTGTGGGGTACATGGTGGCGGCGGCCGCGCAATGCACCTCGATGCCTGCATGGTCGCGCTGCAGCACGGGGCCGGCCGCCAGGAAGCGGAAGCCGAAGCCGAAGCGCACGGCGGCATCCACATCCTCGGGCGAGGCAATGCCCTCGTCGATGAGGGCGAAGGCCTCGCGCGACAGCGCATGCTGCATGCGGTTGGCCAGAAAGCCGGGCTTGTCCTTCTTCACCAGCACTGGCACGCTGCCGCAGCCGCGCATGAAGGCGTGCAGCCACTGGCCCAGGGCCGGGTCGCTGCGCTCTCCCAGCACCACTTCCACCAGTGGCACCAAATGGGCGGGCATGAAGAAGTGCAGGCCCAGCATGCGCTGCGCCGTGGGCAGGCCGCTGGCGATGGCGCTGATGGGAAAGCCCGAGCTGTTGCTGGCCAGCACGGCGTCGGCCGGCGCATGCGCCTCAAGTTCGGCGAACAGCGCCTGCTTGGCATCCAGCCGCTCGGTGATGCATTCCACCACCAGGGCCACGCCGTCCCAGGCCACATCCTCCAGCGCCGCGCAGACCGAGACCTGGGACGCGCACCGGGCAAAGCCGGCCGTGGCCAGCTCGATGGCAATGTGCTGCAGCAGCAGCTCGCGCCGTGCCGCGCCGGGGTCGACCACGGTCACCAGGGCGCCGCCCCGGGCCAGGACCACGGCCACATCGGCACCCATGGTGCCTCCCCCGACGACCACCGTGCGCGCGTTGCGCGGCGAACTGCTGTGCATGCTGTCTCCTGCTGATTTCATGGATTTGAGGCGCAGTCTAGGCAGACGTTATTGAACGGTAAAGACGCATTTTTCGATAAACTGATCGGCCATGAAGATCAATTGGTCGGCCCGCGAGGTCGATGTCTTTCTGGCGCTGGCCGATTCGCTGAGCTTTCGGCGCACGGCGCTGCAGATGCACCTGTCGCAGTCGGCCGTCTCGGGCACGCTGGCGCGGCTGGAAGAGATGCTGGGCGCGCGCCTGTTCGAGCGCACCACGCGCGCCGTGGAACTGACCCAGGCCGGCGAGGTCTTCGCCGAGCAGGCGCGCATCCTGCGCCACCAGATGGACGAGACCGTGCGCCGCGTGCAGGAGGTGGCCCAGGTGCAGGTGGGGCGGCTGGCGCTGGCGGCCCTGCCTTCGCTGGCTGCGGGCTTGCTGCCCCGCGTGCTGGCGCGCTTCGCGGCCGAGCATCCGGGCGTGCACCTGGAGCTGTTCGACAGCCTGGCCGGGCCGGCCTTCGACATGGTGCGCGCAGGCCGCGTGGACTTTGCGCTCACGGCGGCCAACCCCGCCTATGCCGACCTGGACTACCTGCCCCTGGCCTCCGACCGCTTCGTGCTGCTGCTGGGCCGCGGCCATGCGCTGGCGCGCGGGCGTGGCGATCTGGGCTGGGCCGACGTGGCCCATCTGCCCCACATCTCCATGCCGGCCGGCACCAGCGTGCGGCAGTACGCCGACGAGGCCCTGCTGACCCACGGCATACGCTTTGCGCCCCAGTACGCCGTGGAGCACCTGGCCACCATCGCGGCCATGGTGGCTGCCGATCTGGGCGTGAGCGCGCTGCCCCTGCTGGCCGCGCAGGTGGTGCAGCGACGCGG
>NZ_JTKZ01000896.1:0-2315 GCF_000799035.1 Delftia sp. ZNC0008 | reverse complement strand
CCGCGTCGCCCTGCCAGACATGGCGCAGCACCGCGCCCGCGACGAAGCGGTTGACCGTGCCGTCGTCGCTGCATTCCAGCGCCAGGCGCAGCAGCGGCAGCGGGTTGAACGGATGGCGGGCCGGCATGTCCAGCCCCACGCCCGTGGCATGGCCCAGCCAGCTCACATGGCGGTAGGTCCACTCGCGCTTGCCCGCAATGCCGGCCGGCCCCGGGTTGGCATGGCGCTGCAGCAGCGCGCCCAGCAGCACGGGGCGGTACTGCATGTGGTGGCTGATGCCCTGCAGGGCCTGAGGCAGTTGCTCGAAGGCCAGCCAGGCATAGGGCGAGACGAAGTCGAGATGGAAGGTGATCTGCTTCATGGCGGCAGGCTCCTGCAGTGCAGTCCAGGGGGTCTAGGGGACGGCGACCGTGATGCCCGCACGCTCGAGCAGCGCGTTCCAGATGACCAGGCGCTGCGACGCATCGGACTTGGACCAGGCACGGATCTCGTCGATGGTGCGAAAGCACCCTTCGCAATGGCTGCGGTCCGGCGTCATGCGGCAGACCGAGATGCAGGGCGATGGCACGGGCTCGTCGTCAGCGCGCGCAGCGAAGGCTGCGCCGGCCTTGTGGGCCAGCATTTCCTTGGGGCCCATCATGCCGCCACCTCCTGCACCACGTCGGCCCAGGGCGCGCCGGCCAGGGCCTGCAGCGCGGCCGGCGTGGCCGCGAACACCGCATGCGGATGGCCGGCGGCCGCCCAGACGGTGTCGAAGCGCTGCAGTTCCCGGTCCACCAGGGTCACGGGCGTGTTGGCATGGGCCACGGGGCTGACGCCGCCGATGGAAAAACCCGTCTGCGCCTTGACGAAATCGGCGTCGGCACGGCCCACGGGGCCGACCAGGGCGGCGACCTTCTTCTCGTCCACGCGGCGGTCGCCCGAGGCCACGACCAGCACGGCCACGCCGTCGCTGCGGCGGCGGAAGATGATGCTCTTGGCCACCTGGCCCACGAGGATGCCCAGCTGGTCGGCCGCTTCCTGGGCCGTGCGCGCCGCGCCGTCCAGCATGCGCGGCCCCTCGCCATGGCCGGCCTGCTGCAGGAAGGCCGCCACGCGCTGCACGCCTTCGGGAAGATGGTGGAGTTCAGATCCGCACATGCTCACACCGCCTCGCATGCAGACGCGCTGGCGCGCTTGGTGAGCAGTGCCTTGCCCACGCGCGACTGCGTGGGGCGGCCCAGGTGGTCGCTGATGAACTGGCCGGCGTCAATCAGCTTGTCCAGGTCGATGCCGGTCTCTATGCCCATGCCCTGCAGCATGTAGACCACGTCCTCGGTGGCCACATTGCCTGTGGCGCCCTTGGCGTAGGGGCAGCCGCCCAGGCCCGCCACCGAGGTGTCGAACTGCCACACGCCCAGCGACAGCGCGGCCAGCGTGTTGGACACGGCCTGGCCGTAGGTGTCGTGGAAGTGGCCCGAGACATCGTCGATGGCGAAGTGCTGCAGCGTGGCCTCGATGGCCTTGCGCACCTTGACGGGCGTGCCCACGCCAATGGTGTCGGCCACGCCCACATGCTGCACGCCGATGCCCTTCATGAGGCCGGCCAGGTAGGCCACGCGCTCGGGGGCGATCTCGCCTTCGTAGGGGCAGCCCACGGTGCAGCTCATGGCGCCGCGCACGTAGATGCCCTGGGCGCGTGCGGCCTCGGCCACGGGGGCGAAGCGGTCGATGCTTTCGGCAATGGAGCAGTTGATGTTCTTCTGGCTGAAGGCCTCGCTGGCTGCGCCGAAGACCACGATCTCGTCGGGCCACAGTTCGCGCGGCGCCGACAGCGCGGCCTCCAGGCCCTTCATGTTGGGCGTGAGCACGCTGTAGCGCACGCCGGGGCGGCGGACGATGCCGGCCATGACTTCGGCGTTGTCGGCCATCTGCGGCACCCATTTGGGGCTGACGTAGCTGGTGACCTCGATTTCCTTGAGGCCGGCTTCCTGCAGGCGGTGCACCAGCTCGATCTTGACGGCGGCGGGCACGGGCTGTTTTTCATTCTGCAGGCCGTCGCGGGGGCCTACATCGACGAGTTTGACGCGGGAAGGAATGCTCATGGGGTGTTCTCACCGGGATGACGGGTACGGCCCCTATTGTCCAGTCTTGCAGGCCCGGGCACCACCCCATATCCTGCCGGGCCATGCACAACGGCTGCCAGCGCCCCGTTCAGCCCGGCAGGGCCGCCATTTCCTCGCGCAGCATCTCCACCATGCGCGCGGCAGCCGGCGACAGGCGGCGGCCGCTCAGGCGCACCAGGCCGATGGGGCGGCGCAGCACCGGCCGTGCCA
>NZ_JTKZ01000214.1:0-2157 GCF_000799035.1 Delftia sp. ZNC0008 | reverse complement strand
CAGGAAGAAGGAAGAGGAACCCCAGGCCGGCATCAACCTGCTGGAGTCCAAGGACGTAGTGATCGAGGGCAATGTGTTCGAGCAGGTCGCATTGCCGGTGCGCAAGGATGCGGCCAGTACCACGGCTGAGAGCGGCAACACCTCGCAGGGCGGCAGGTGATGGGGGCTGGGTCGGCATCACCGTGGCAACGCAGCGCAGTCCAACCGTTAGAATGCAAATGAGAATTGATCTCATATTTCGGGCCAGCCGCCCACGCATTCCTCCTCCCGCGCCATGCCTGCCGCCGAAACCTCCCTTCACCGCGAAGTCGCCACGCTCTACACCGACCACCACGGCTGGCTGCAGGGCTGGCTGCGCAAGAAGCTGGGCGATGTGCACCAGGCGGCCGATCTGGCGCACGACACCTTTGTGCGCCTGCTGGCGCGCGACGAGCCTGTGCAGGCGCGTGAGCCGCGCGCCTTCCTGACCACGGTGGCGCAGCGCGTGCTGGCCAACCACTACCGGCGCCAGCAACTGGAGCGCGCGTATCTGGAGGCGCTGGCCCAGGCGCCGCAGTCCTTTGCCATCTCGCCCGAGGAGCGCGCGCTGCTGCTGGAGGCGCTGGACGAGATCGACCGCATGCTCGACGGCCTGCCTGCCCCTGTGCGGCGGGCCTTTCTGATGGCCCAGCTGGACGGCATGAAGCAGGCCGACATTGCGCGCGAGCTGGGCCTGTCGCTGACGACCGTCAAGCGCTACCTGGTGCAGGCCGGCATGCACTGCTATTTCGCGGTGGATGCATGACGGCGCCGGGAGCCGGCCTGCCGCCCGAGGTAGCGCGCAGCGCCATCGAGTGGTGGCTGAAGCACCAGGATGGCCAGCTGTCCGATGAATTGGCCTGCGAATGGCAAGCCTGGCAGGCCTGGCGCGCGGCCGATCCGCTGCACGAGCAGGCCTGGCAGCGCATCGCTGCCGTCAACCAGCGGCTGGCTGGGCTGGTGGCGCCGCCGCAATCACCGATAGCCCGGGCTGCGCTGGCCCCGCGTGGTTCCGCTCGCCGGCGCGTGATCCGGTCCCTGGCCGTTGCGGCCTTTGGTGCCGGCATTGCCTGGCAGCTGGAGCAGCGCCTGCCCTGGCAGGGCTGGGTGGCCGATGCACGCACGGCGCGGGGCGAGCGTCGGCAGATGGCGTTGCCGGACGGCACGCAGATCGTGCTCAACGGCGCCAGCGCGCTGGACATCGAATACGGTCCCCGGCACCGCCGTCTGCGCCTGCTGCAGGGCGAGGTGCTGGTCACCACGGCCAAGGACACCGAGCAGCCCGCCCGGCCCTTTGCCGTGCAGACCACTGCGGGCGAGGCGCTGGCCCTGGGGACGCGGTTTTCCGTGCGTGCGCTCGCGGATGGTGATTTCCAGGTGGGTGTGTTCGAGGGTGCCGTGCGCCTGACCCCCCGGCTGGCCGGCCAGGGTGTGCTGGTGGTCAGGGCGGGCGAGCAGGCCACGCTGCGGGCCGATGGCGTCTCGCCAGCCACCGCCGTGCATGAGGACAGCACCGCCTGGACCGAGGGCATGCTGGTGGCGCGCGGCATGCCGCTGGCCCGGATGCTGGAGGCGCTGCAGCCGTACAGCGATGCGGCCCTGGCCTGCGAGCCCGAAGTGGCCGACCTGCGCATCTCAGGCACCTATCCGCTGGCCGAGGTGCCGCGCGTGCTGGCCGTGATCGGTGCGCTGCCGGGACTGGAGCTGCGCTCCATGACGCGCTGGTGGGGCCGGCGCGAGGTGGTGGTGGGCAAGAAGGCGGCAGGGGCTTGAAGGGGTCTGCGCAGTTTTTTGAAGAAATCTGCGCCCGGGGTGGTCTGTTTCGAGAACTCGCGGGACATGGAGGAAGAGGGGGCTTGCCATGCCGGGCCCGCCCATCGATTCGTCCATCCATCCGTTTGTCTTTTCCTTCCAGGCCCAGTCCTTCGCACACCATGGCATATCCCTCAGCGCCCCGGCGCTTTCCCTGCGCCTTGCGCCCCTCCGTCGTCCCGTCCCGTGGCCTGTTGCTGGCTTTGGCCTGCGCGGGGCTGGGCAGCAACCTGTGGGCGCAGGCGCCTTCGCCGTCCGTCAACACCACGGCCGCCACAGCAGCCACACGCAGCTACCAGATTCCGGCGGGCACGCTGGAGGACGCGG
>NZ_JTKZ01000406.1:0-3457 GCF_000799035.1 Delftia sp. ZNC0008 | reverse complement strand
GAGGCCGCCGAGGTCGACCAGCACATGCGCGCCCTGGCCCAGGTACTGCAGGACGCGCTGGAGCGGCCGCTATGGCTGGAGGAAACTGGCGAGGAAGTGCAGGCCAGCTGCAGCATTGGCGCGGCCAGTTTTGCTGCCTCGCGCACCGACAGCGGCGGCCATGATGTGCTGCGCCGCGCCGGCGTGGCCCTGCACCAGGCCAAGCAGGCCGGTCTGGGCCAGGTCGTCATCTTCCAGCCCGACATGGCCGAGGCCGTGGGCAAGCGCTTTCGCGTCGAAAAGGACCTGCGCCGCGCCATCCCTGCCGGCGAGCTGCAGCCCTACCTGCAGTCCCAGGTGGACCGCATGGGGCGCTGCGTGGGCGCCGAGGTGCTGGTGCGCTGGAACCATCCGCGCCTGGGCATGGTCGAGCCCGGCGACTTCATTGCCGTGGCAGAGGAGTCGGACCTGATCGTGCAGCTGGGAGACTGGATGCTGGAGCAGGCCTGCCGCATGCTGGTGCGGCCCGAATTCGTGCAGCACGGCTGGCGGCTGTCGGTCAACGTCAGCTGGCGGCAGTTCCGCCAGCCCGATGTGGTGAACAAGCTCAAGCGCATCCTGGCCACCACCGGCGCCGACCCGCGCCGGCTGACGCTGGAGGTCACGGAAAGCGTGGTCATGCGCGACGTGGACGAGGCGCGCGAGCGCATGACCGAGCTGCAGCTGCTGGGCGTGGAGATGGGGCTGGACGACTTCGGCACCGGCTATTCATCGCTGGCCTATCTGCAGCGGCTGCCGTTCCGTGAACTCAAGATCGACAAGTCCTTTGTGCAGGACTGCCATGCCTCGCCCGGCAATGCCGCCATGGTCGAGGCCATTTTGCTCATGGCCCGTCGCCTGCACCTGCGCGTGGTGGCCGAAGGCGTGGAGACCGAGGAGCAGGCCGGCACCCTGCGTGCCTGGAACCAGGATGTGCTGTTCCAGGGCTACCACTACGGCCGGCCGCTGCCTGCCGCCGAGTGGGTGGATCTTCAAGTGGGGGCGGCCGGCGTCTGAGGCCGTAGGCACGCCAGGGTCGCGGCCCTGGCGCGGCCTGTCTCAGTCCCTGGCCTGGTTGGCGGGCTGCTCCAGCCAGCGGCGCGCCAGCAGATCCCAAAAGCGTGCGCCACGTCCGAGGTTGTCGTCGTTGAAGTCGTAGCCGGGATTGTGCAGGCCCACGCCGGGCTGGCCCGTGGCGGGACCGTTGCCTATCCAGCCATAGGCGCCGGGCACGGCCTCGAGCATGAAGCCGAAGTCCTCGGCCGTCATGGCCGGCAGGATGTCGGCGTGGGTGCGGTCCTCGCCCACCGCCTCGCGCATCACATCGGCCATGAAGCGGGCCTCGTGCGCGTGGTTGGTGGTGTTGGGGTAGCCGGGCTTGAGGATGAACTCGGCGCGGCACAGATGGGCGGCCGCCACATGCTCGCTGATGCGCTGCATGCCTTCGATGAACATCTGCTGCGTCTCGGTCCTGAGGGCGCGCACCGTGCCGAAGATGCTGGCCTCGTCGGGAATGATGTTCTCCACCGTGCCGCTGGTGATCTTGCCCACGGTGAGCACGGCGCTGTCCAGCGGATCGGTGCTGCGCGACACCAGGGTCTGCAGCTGGCCGACGATGGCGCAGGCCACGGGAATCGGGTCCAGCGTGGTGTGGGGCATGGCAGCGTGCCCGCCCTTGCCGTGCACGCGGATCTCGAAACGCAGCGTGGACGCCATGATGGGCCCCACGCGCACCGCCATTTCGCCGGCAGGCAGGGCAGGCCAGTTGTGCAGCGCGAACACGGCCTCGCAGGGGAATCGCTCGAACAGGCCATCGTCCATCATGGCCTTGGCGCCTGCGCCGCCTTCCTCGGCGGGCTGGAAGATCAGGTGCACCGTGCCATCGAAATCGGGCTGCTGCGCCAGCAGCGTGGCCGCACCCAGCAGCATGGTGGTATGGCCGTCATGGCCGCAGGCATGCATGCAGCCCGGGTTCTGGCTGGCGTGGCCGAAGGCATTGAGTTCCGTCACCGGCAGCGCATCCATGTCGGCACGGATGCCGAGGCTGCGGCCCGGGTTGGCGGCGCTGCGCCCCCGGCCGTGGATGCTTGCCACCACGCCGGTCCTGCCCAGCCCGCGGTGCACCTGCAGCCCCAGCGCCTGGAGATAGGCCGCCACCTTGTCGCCGGTGCGGTGCTCCTCGTAGCGCAGCTCGGGGTAGGCATGCAGGTCGTGGCGGAACTTCAGCAGGGAGCCGAGATGGGGGGTGATGTCGGGTGTGGATCGCATACAGGGGCCGCGACGGCCTGCACGCCAAGCGGGTCCGCAGGCGGTCGCAGCAATTCAATGACAAGGCGGACATGATAGGTCCTGGGGTTTGCCTATGCCGTCTGCCGCGCCGATAGGCCTTGTGCTGCCGCGGCTTTGCGCTACGTTCTTTGATAGCTGCCCGCGCAATGCCCTGGCCCGGGAGTTGGCGCAGATGCAGGGGAATGGCGCCAGGACCGACAATCGCCCCCATCATGAAAAACACCATCCTGCCCCTGCAATTGTTCGTGCGCCCCGAGCATGACGATCCCCAGCCCCTGATCCTGTACCACGGCCGCCGCTGCCCGGACGGCTATGGCGCGGCGCTGGCGGCCTGGCTGTTCTACGGCGGGCAGGCCGAATTCCGCGGACTGGACCATGGCGAGATCCAGACGGCCGACGACCTGGGCGAGCTGGCCGGCCGCGCGGTCTACGTGCTGGACTTCGCCTTCGAGCCCGAGCTGATGGCCGAGATCGAGTCGCGCGTGTCCAAGCTCGTGGTGCTGGACCACCACAAGAGCGCTGCCGAAAAGCTCACCGGCTACCAGTGCCGCTGCGGCGTCGTGCACTTCGACATGAACAAGTCCGGCGCGCGCCTGGCCTGGGAGTTCTTCCAGGCCGACAAGCCCGTGCCGGGCCTGATCCGCTTCATCGAGGACCGGGACATCTGGAAGTGGGAATTCGCCGAGAGCGCGGGCTTTCTCGCGGCGCTGGACATGGAGCCGCGCAGCTTCGAGCGCTGGGCCGAGATCGCGGCCTTCACGCCCGAGCAGGAAGCTGCCTTCATGGCACGCGGCGGCGCCATGGACGAGAAATTCCAGAAGCTGTGCGCCGACATTTCCGAGTCCGCCCAGCCCCTGGTCTTCAACGGCATGCAAGGGCTGATGGTCAACTGCCCCGGCATGTTCCACAGCCAGGTCGGCGACCTGCTGGCGCGCCAGAGCGGCAGCTTCGCGCTGATGTGGCATGCCAGCACCAAGGGCGTGAAGATCGGCCTGCGCTCGCGCTCGGAGTTCAACTGCATTGCGCTGGCCGAAAGCTTCGGCGGCGGCGGCCATGCCCAGGCCTGCGGCTTCAAGATGGGCAACGAGCGCCTGGTGGAGCTGCTGTCGGGCGTGCTCAAGGCCGATGCCTCGGCCGACTACGCCTACGT
>NZ_JTKZ01000313.1:0-12916 GCF_000799035.1 Delftia sp. ZNC0008 | reverse complement strand
CTCAGTTGGTAGAGCGCAACCTTGCCAAGGTTGAGGTCGACGGTTCGAACCCGTTTTCCCGCTCCAATTCAGAAAAAAGGGAAGCGGTAACGCTTCCCTTTTTCGTTGGTGCTGCAGTTCGCAGGCATGAGCAGCTTGCGTTGGCCTGTGACGCTGCGGCGCAGGGCCCCGATGGTGAAATTGGTAGACACTGCGGACTTAAAATCCGCCGCTTCCGAACAGGGGCGTGCCGGTTCGATCCCGGCTCGGGGCACCATGAGCTATGTGCAGCAGCGTTCTGATGCTGCAATCTTTGTAGCAATTTTGCGTTGAGGCGAATGCTGCGGTTGCGCAATGTTTCGCGGTGCTGCGCAGTGCATGTTGCTGGCGTCGTGCTCTTGCAGCACCGCATTGTGGCCATGCGCCGCCAAGTCCTTGCCGGCTGCATTACGTGCGAGAATCCCTTCATCAGGCCCCGGGCTGCTTGCCTGGATGGCGCGGCTCGGGCAGACAGTGATGGCGATGCCTGCATGCGTTCCGTTGACATTGATCGTGGCACATGGTGCGGCGTGACAGGTGTGGCCAAACTCATCCCAGACGAGAACATGTCGAATTACAACGCTCCATTTGAAATCCACGTGCACGGCCAGGTGCTGCTGCGCCCCGACACGACCTACGAGCAGTTGCAGGAAGCGCTGGGCCCGCTGTGGAAGTATGCGGGTGCCCGCTCCCTGGCCGATGGCGCTGGCAGCGTCTACGAAGAAGAGCCCGGCATCCAGTTCGATACCAAGGAGCGCCTGCTCCAGGTGTGCTGGACGGTGCGCGGCGATGAGGACTTCCGCCAGTCGCTGGACGACATGTGCATGGGCATCAACGAGCTGGCCGAGCAGGGCGCTGCCATCGAGGTGACCTTCTACGACACCGAGTTCGACGAGGAAGAGGAGTCCGAAGAGGCCGAGTCGCGCGACGACTTCGTCATGCTCTTCGTGGGCCCGACGCCCGCGGCCATCATGCAAGTGCAGCGCGACCTGCTGGTGCAGGACGTGGTCAACCTGATGGAGCGCCATTTCGACGGCTCCGAGCTGGGTGGCGTGGTGCAGGAGATCGACAAGCTGTTCTCCCAGCGCTTCGACGCCCTGGTCAGCTCGCTGGAGATCGGCAAGCCGCCGCGCGGCATGGGTGGATCGGGTTCGGGCCACGGCGGCAACCGCCGGCCCCGCCACCTGCATTGAGCGCAAGGCGCTGCCCCGCGCAGCGTACAGCCATGGCGGCACAGGCCAGCACGCCCAAGTATTCCGGAGCAGTCACCGAGACCGTGCGCCGCCAGCGCGAGCAGCGGCGCGAGGTGGCCGGTGGCGCGCTGCCGCTTCCCTACCTGTCCGCCTACCCGGCCGCGCTGCAGTCACAGGTGCGTGGCTGGCTGGCCGATGACAAGGCCGAGGCCTGGCTGCTGCGCAAGCATCCCGAGGCCCATGCCGTGCGCACGGACAAGAGCCTCTATGACTACGTGGATGCCCTCAAGGGCCGGCACCTGCGCAATGCCGGCACGCTGAACAAAGTGGCTTACGACGGCCGCATCCATGTGGTCCACAACGCCCTGGGCCTGCACACGCGCCGCGCCGTGGTGCAGGGAAGTCGCCTCAATGCACGGCATGAGATCCGCATCGGTGCACTGTTCAAGCAGGCGCCCGAGGCTTTCTTGCGCATGATCGTCGTCCACGAGCTGGCCCATCTGCGCGAGCCCGACCACGACAAGGCCTTCTACCAGCTGTGCACCCACATGGAGCCCGACTACCACCAGCTGGAGTTCGAGCTGCGGCTGTACCTGAGTTGGATGGACCACTCGGGCCGGCGCCTGTGGCAGGCGCAGCCGTGATTCAAGCGGCCGTGGGGATGGCGCTGGATTCGCCGACCTGAACGGACGAGCAGCATTGCGCGGGCAGATCCAGCCAGCGCGATGCCGCAGCCTGCAGGGCCTGCAGCGATCCCGTGGTCATCAGCTGGACCTGGCCCTCTGCCGCGGGCAAGGGGCCTGATTCGCTGGCCAGGGTGCCCAGTCGTTCCAGTACGCGCCGCGTCTGGCGTGCCACCGGGGCACCGGTGTCGATGAACTGGATGTCCGGCCCCAGCAGCGTGCGCAACTGCTCGCGGGCGAATATGTAGTGGGTGCAGCCCAGCACCAGGGAATCCATCTCGCCCGTCTTCTGTCCGAAGCTGCCCAGGGCATTCACATACCTGGCGCACAGGCGCGCGACCTCGGTGGCCATGGGGTCGGCGGGAACGGGCTGCTCCGTGCTTTCCTCGATGGCCTTGGCCAGACCGTCGCAGGGCTGGACATGGAATTGCACGCGCTGGCCATGGTCGGCCACCAACCGGGCAAAGCGCGCACTGCTCACCGTGCCGCGCGTGGCCATCACGCCCACGTGGCCGGTCTGGCTCGATAGCGAAGCAGGCTTGATGGCGGGCTCCACGCCGATCAGGGGCAGTTCGGGAATTTCAGCGCGCAGCATGTCCACGGCAGCGGCCGTGGCCGTATTGCAGGCGATCACCAGTACCTTGATCTGGTGCTGCTCGCACAGGTGGCGCGCAATGGTGCGCGTGCGCTGCTGCACGAAGGCGTCGCCGCGTGCATCGCCATACGGTGCATAGCCGCTGTCGGCCAGGTAGATGAAGCGCTCATGCGGCAGCTCATGGCGCAGCGCCTGCAGCACGCTGAGGCCGCCGATGCCGCTGTCGAAGACGCCGATGGGAGAGGCCGGGGAGGTCATGTGGAGATGCGGATAAAGGCTTTTGGAGGCGGCGCCCAGTATGCCCGCTCGGGCGCGTTCATGCTCGGGCCATGGCTTGCTGCTGCAGCCATTGGGCATGTGTCAGGCGGTACAGGCAATGCCTGCGCAGCGCATGGCCTGCCGGCACCTCCGGATGGTCGAAGTCATGGGCGTCGCGCTCCATGCCCAGGCGCTGCATCACGGCCTGCGAACGCAGGTTGGACAGCGCGGTGAACGAGACGATGGACTCCAGATGCAACGCGCCGAAGCCGTGCTCCAGCGCCGCCCGCGCGCCTTCGCTGGCCAGGCCCTGGCCCCAGAAAGGCCGGGCGAGCCGCCAGCCGATTTCCACGCAGGGCGAGAACGGCAAAGACGCGGCGGGAGTGTGCAGCCCGATGAAGCCCATGAATTCGCCACTGGCAAGGTGCTCTGCCGCCCAGAAGCCCCAGCCGCGTTCCTCGATCAGTGCCTGGATCCTGTCTGCCATGGCATCGCTTTGTTCACGGCTGAGCAGTGCCGGAAAGTGCTCCATGACCTGTGGGTCGGCATTCAGCGCGGCAAAGGGCTGCCGGTCGCCGGCCTGCCACTGGCGCAGTATCAGGCGCGGGGTCCGCAGGGTCGCTACAGGAGCATGTGTGGTGGTCATGGTTGGAGAGGGCGCTGCAGCACCAGCAGATAGGCGGCCGCATGGCCGTGGAAGGAGTGGGGGATGAAGCCTGCCTTGCCTGCCAGCTTTTCCACGCTGGTGCGGCGCTGGAAATGCGGGTCGAAGACCAGCTCGGCCACGGCCAGCAGGCCGCCGGGGCGTAGGCTCTGGAACACGTCGGCCAGCGCGGCCTGGCGGTCCGGGATCTCTCCCAGCACGGCGGCCATCACGGCGCGGTCGTGCTGCTCGGCTGCCAGCTGCCCCTGGCCCAGCGCCGCCGCCTGGGTGCGCACATTCTCCAGCCCCTGCGCGCGCGCCTTGGCCGCCACCTGTTCGAGCATGGCCGGCTGCAGGTCCACGGCCAGCACCTGTCCCTGCGCACCGACGGCACGTGCCAACGGCAGGGTGACGCGGCCTGGGCCGCAGCCCGCGTCCAGCACTTTCATGCCTGGCTGGATCTGCAGTTGCCCGACGATGAAGGCGGCCTTGTTGCTGGCCGCGAAGGGATTGTCGAGCTCGACCATCCAGCGCAGCCAGGACGGGCAGGGCAGGACATGGCGGCGGGAGGACAGGCGCCAGGCCAGGCTGGTCACGGCCAGCAGGGCGATGAGGACGAGCGCGATGGTCATGTTGAATGGGCAGTGTTGCAGGCAGCGGGCAGTCTGTCACAAATGCCCGCGCCAATGAAAAGACCGCCCGAAGGCGGCCTCTTTGCGCTTGGCGCCGGCGTCAGGCCGAGGCAATCTCAATGGTCTTGAACTCGCCGGATGCGATGCGCTTTTGCCATTCGGCAGGGCCGGTGATGTGGGCGCTGGTGCCGCCGGCATCCACGGCCACGGTCACGGGCATGTCCACCACGTCGAATTCGTAGATGGCTTCCATGCCCAGGTCCTCGAAGCCCACGACCTTGGCGTTCTTGATGGCCTTGGACACCAGGTAGGCGGCGCCGCCCACGGCCATCAGGTAGGCCGACTTGTGGTTCTTGATGGACTCGATGGCCACCGGGCCGCGCTCGGCCTTGCCGATCATGGCGATCAGGCCGGTCTGCTCCAGCATCATGTCGGTGAACTTGTCCATGCGGGTGGCCGTGGTCGGGCCTGCGGGGCCCACGGCTTCGTCCTTGACCGGGTCCACCGGGCCGACGTAGTAGATCACGCGGTTGGTGAAGTCCACGGGCAGCTTCTCGCCCTTGGCCAGCATGTCCTGGATGCGCTTGTGGGCGGCATCGCGGCCCGTGAGCATCTTGCCGTTGAGCAGCAGTGTGTCGCCGGGCTTCCAGCTGGCCACTTCTTCCTTGGTCAGGGCGTTGAGGTCCACTCGGCGCGACTTGTTGTAGTCGGGCTCCCAGTCGATCTTGGGCCACAGGTCCAGCGAGGGGGCGTCCATGTAGACCGCGCCGGAGCCGTCCATCACGAAGTGCGCGTGGCGCGTGGCCGCGCAGTTGGGGATCATGGCCACGGGCTTGGAGGCCGCATGCGTGGGGTACATCTTGATCTTGATGTCCAGCACGGTGGCCAGGCCGCCCAGGCCTTGCGCGCCAATGCCCAGGGCGTTGACCTTCTCGTACAGCTCCAGGCGCAGTTCCTCGACCTGGTCGAGCTTCTCGCCGCGCGCGGCCTTGGCCTGCAGCTCGTACATGTCCAGGTCTTCCATCAGGCTTTCCTTGGCCAGCAGCACGGCCTTCTCGGCGGTGCCGCCGATGCCGATGCCCAGCATGCCCGGCGGGCACCAGCCCGCGCCCATGGTCGGAACGGTCTTGAGAACCCAGTCCACCAGGTTGTCGCTGGGGTTCATCATGATCATCTTGGACTTGTTCTCCGAGCCGCCGCCCTTGGCGGCCACGGTCACGTCCAGCTTGTCGCCGGGCACGATCTGCACGTTGATGACGGCAGGCGTGTTGTCCTTGGTGTTCTTGCGCGCGAACAGCGGATCGGCCACGACCGAGGCACGCAGCGTGTTGTCGGGGTGGTTGTAGCCGCGGCGCACGCCTTCGTTGATGGCGTCTTCCAGGCCGCCCGTGAAGCCTTCCCAGCGCACGTCCATGCCCACCTTCAGGAACACGTTGACGATGCCGGTGTCCTGGCAGATCGGGCGGTGGCCGGTGGCCGACATCTTGGAGTTGGTCAGGATCTGGGCCATCGCGTCCTTGGCCGCCGGGCTCTGCTCGCGCTCGTAGGCGCGGGCCAGGTGGGCGATGTAGTCGGCGGGGTGGTAGTAGCTGATGTACTGCAGGGCGCCTGCGATCGAATCGATCAGGTCCTGCTGGCGGATCGTGGTGGTCATCGGTGGGGTGTCTTTTTGATCGGGGGAACAGGGGAGGGGAATCCCGGGGGCGATTATCGGCGCTGCGCGGCGGAAAGTGCACGCAAGGGGTGCAGTCTTGTACAAGAGTCGAGGGGTTTGCCTGGACAAGCCCGCCTCGGCGACACCTCAGTGGGGGATGGATGCGAGAGGTTCCCATTTGCGGAGTTACCATGGGCGGGTTTTTGCCATTGCGGCCCCGCCAGCCAGACATCCCCGAGCCACGCAGCGCGCGGCCCGCCGACCTGCCTCCAGCCAACTGCGCCGCGTTGTTTTCACCAAGGAGTCCACACCAATGACCGCGACCCGCCAGGAAAAAGACACTTTCGGACCCATAGCCGTCCCCGCAGACAAGCTTTGGGGTGCGCAGACGCAGCGTTCGCTGCAGAACTTCGACATCAGCGGCGAGCAGCAGCCGCGCGAGATCATCCACGCGCTGGCCCAGGTCAAGAAGGCCTCGGCCACCGTCAACCACAAGCTGGGCCTGCTCGACGAGAAGAAGACCCGGGCCATCCTGGCCGCCGCCGACGAGGTGATCGCCGGCAAGCACCCGGACGAGTTCCCGCTGGTGGTCTGGCAGACCGGCTCGGGCACGCAGACCAACATGAACGTCAACGAGGTGCTGGCCAACCGCGCCAGCGAAATCCTCGGTGGCGAGCGGGGCGAGTCGCGCCTGGTCCACCCCAATGACGACGTGAACAAGAGCCAGTCGAGCAACGACGTATTCCCGACCGCCATGCACGTGGCTGCCGTCACGGCCATCGAGCAAAAGCTGCTGCCCGCCATTGCCCTGCTGCGCAATACGCTGCAGGCCAAGAGCGAGGCCTATGCCGACATCGTCAAGATCGGCCGCACCCATCTGCAGGACGCCACGCCGCTGACGCTGGGCCAGGAAATCTCGGGCTGGGTGGCTCAGCTGGCCCATGGCGAAAAGCATGTGCGCGCCGCGCTACCGCATCTGTACGAGCTGGCGCTGGGCGGCACGGCCGTGGGCACGGGCCTGAATGCACCCAAGGGCTATGCCGAGGGCGTGGCGGCCGAGCTGTCCCAGCTCACCGGCTACCCGTTCGTGACGGCGCCCAGCAAGTTCGAGGCCCTGGCCTCGTGCGATGGGCTGGTCCACGCCCACGGCGCGCTCAAGACGCTGGCCGCCAGCATGATGAAGATCGCCAACGACGTGCGCTGGCTGGCCTCCGGCCCGCGCAGCGGCCTGGGCGAGATCTCCATCCCCGAGAACGAGCCCGGCTCGTCCATCATGCCCGGCAAGGTCAACCCCACGCAGAGCGAGGCGGTGACCATGCTGGCGGCCCAGGTCTTCGGCAACGACGTGGCCATCAACTTCGGCGGCGCCTCGGGCAACTTCGAGCTGAACGTGTTCCGCCCCATGGTCTCGCACAACTTCCTGCAGAGCGTGCGCCTGCTGGCCGATGGCATGAAGAGCTTCAACGACCACTGCGCCGTGGGCATCGAGCCCAACCGCGAGCGCATCACCGAGCTGGTGCAGCGCTCGCTGATGCTGGTGACGGCGCTGAATCCGCACATCGGCTACGACAAGGCGGCCTACATCGCCAAGAAGGCGCACAAGGAAGGCTCCAGCCTGCGCGAAGCGGCCGTGGCTTCCGGCCACCTGACTGGCGAACAGTTCGACGCCTGGGTGATCCCTGCCAAGATGGTCGGCAACCTGTAGGACCTGCTGATGCCATCAAAAAGGGGAGCCGGCCGGCTCCCCTTTTTTTGCTTCATGGCCTGGCTCAGTTGTCCGCCTGCGGGCGGCGCACGGTGCGGAACACGTACTTGAGCGCGTCGCCGATGGTGCTTTCCCAGACCGGCCATTCATGCTTGCCGTTGACGATGCGCAGCTCGGCAGGCTGCTTGTTCCTGCGCAGCTGGGCGTAGAGCTGGGCGGCGTCGGACTCGATCATGAATTCATCGTCGTCGCCCGAATTGATGTACATGGGCACGCTGATCTTGCGGGCGAGAAAGCTGTCCCACAGCACAGGGTAGTTGTAGCTCTTCCAGACCGTGGTGCTGTACTGGCCGCCCGTGTTGGGTTCGGCAAAGACCTTGACCGAGCGTGCCGAGGAATCGGCGGGCGGCTCGGGGTTGTAGATGGCGGGGCTCAGCAGGGCGGCGGCCTGGAATTTCTCGGGGTACTTGAGCACGTAGCGCAGCGCGCCGTAGCCGCCCATGGACAGGCCGCCGATGACGCGGCCATCGCGGCTGGTGAGGGTGCGGTACTTCTTCTCGACATGGGGGACGAGGTCCTGGAAGAAGGCCGTCTCCATGGGCTCCTTGAGGTCCACGTACCAGGTCGTTCCCGCGTCGGGCATGACGATGATGGCGGGCGGGATCTCCCCGTTCTGGATCAGCTGGTCCACCGTGCGCAGCAGATTGCCCTTGACGGGCCAGTCGTTGCGCTGGCCGTCGTTGCCGTGCAGCAGGTACATGACGGGGTAGCGCAGCCTGGACTGGGCGTCGTAGCCCGTGGGCAGGTAGACGTTGTAGGTCCAGCTGCGCTGCAGCGTGGCGCTCTTGAACTCGGCGGCCTCGATGGAGCCGGCCTGGGCGGCCGGGCCGGCCAGAATCGCGGCGGCCGCCAGCGTGCCGGAGGCGGCCTGGCGCAGGACGATGGAAAAGGAAAGTTGGCGCATGTTTTTTGTCTCCTGTGGTCCGTGGCAAGGGCCCACGGCTGCGCCAATGTAATCGAGGCCCTGGCCCCGCCTGCGCTCCGCGCGGCCGGGCCGTCGCCTCGGGGACCATGGTCCTCAGCCGGGCGCACGCTGCGCGTGGCGCAGCGCGCTGCGAAAGCCCAGTTGCCCCACCACGCACGCCACGACCAGGGCCAGCGCGGCCGACAGCGCGGGGTTGCTGCCCAGGCTGGCGCCCAAGGTGCACAGGCCGCCCACGGCCATTTGCGTGCTGCCGTAGACACCGGCGGCCGAGCCCGTGAGGCGCGGATGCACGCTCAGCGCGCTGGCCAGCGCCGCAGGGCTGGTCAGGCCCGAACCCAGCGCGAACAGCACCATCAGCCCCACCACAATGGCCGGCGTGAGCTGGTTGAACAGGGCCAGCAACAGCAGCATGGCCGCGCTGGCCAGGCTCAGCAGATTGCCGTTGAGCATCAGCCGCTCCAGGGGCCAGTGGCGTATCAGCTGGCGGGCCAGCGCATTGCCCACGGCCATGCCGCCCATGAGCAGGCCCAGGTAGATGGCCACCTCATGCTTGGTGGAATGCAGCTGCTCGATGAACACGAAGGGCGCCGCCGCCAGGAAGGCATAGATGGACGTGGTGGCGCAGCCGCCGCCCACGGCAAAGCCCACAAAGGCCGGCGAGCGCAGCAGGCTGCGGTAGTCGTCGCGGATGGTGCCCAGGTGCAGGCGGCCCGTGGGCTGGCCGGTTTCGGGCAGCAGCTTCCAGATGGCGAAGGCCGTCACGCCGCCGACCACGGCCAGCGTGCCGAAGATGGCGCGCCAGCCCAGGGCGTCGTCTATGGCCGAGCCGATGGCCGGCGCGATGCCGGGGCCGATCATCATCATCAGGTTGAGCAGCGCCAGGCTGCCCACGGCGTTCTCGGGCGTGCTCGAATCGCGCGCAATGGCGCGGCCCAGGGCCAGGCCCGCGCAGCCGCCCAGCGCCTGGAGCAGGCGCGCGCCGATCAGCCAGGGGGCGGACGGGGCGAGAAAGGCCGCCAGGCTGGCCAGCGCATAGAGGATGAGTCCGGCCAGCAGCATGGGCCGGCGCCCCAGGCTGTCCGACAGCGGGCCATAGATCAACTGGCCCACGCCCAGGCCCAGGATGTAGACCGTGATGGTCAGCTGCATCTGGCTGGCACCGGCCTGGAGCTGGTGTGCCGCATCGGGCAGGGCGGGCAGGAACATGTGCATGGCCAGCGTGCCGACGATGGTCACGACCACCAGCAGCCACAGCGGCGCCTTGCGGCTGGCCGCTGTATGGTCCTGGGCGGGTGGCAGCGAAGAGTGCTCGGCCGCCATCTCAGGCAGCCTGCTCGTCGGGCAGGTCCGTGTCGCAGGCGGGCTCGGCGGCCATGGCCTCCAGCAGGCGCTGCAGCGTGGCATAGGCCGCACCCAGTTCCTCGGGCGGCACGGCGCCCAGCACCTGGGCGCGGGCCTGCTGCAGCAGGCCCTGCACGGCTTCGACCTGGGCATGGCCGGCTGGCGTGAGCTGGATTTTCCTGACGCGGCGGTCGCTGTCGTCCACGCGCTCTATCCAGCCCTGGGCGGCCAGGCCGTCCACCAGGCGCACGACCGAGGAGCTGTCCAGCGCCAGGGAATGGGCCAGATCCTTCTGGCGCATGGCTTCAGGCGAACGCGCCAGATGCATCAGCGGCATCCATAGCGCCTGGGTCAGGCCCATGGGCGCCAGCAGCCTGTCCAGCGTGCGGCGCCATTGCTTGTTGACCTGGCCCAGCGTGAACATGAAATGCCGCTGCACGCTGGCGGCATCGGCTTGCGCGGGCGGGGACTGGTCGGGAAGGGAAGACATCGTGGCATTCAAATAGTTGGCATTCCAATTATCTGCATGTCAACGATATCGTTTCCCGGAGCCGCCTGATACATCCGCAGGCGTCAGGGTTTTGGCCCCCGCAGGGGAGGCGGGGCCTACATGCCCAGGGACTTGAGCAGTTCGTCGGTGTCCGTGCTGCCGGCCGGTTCAGGCGCTGCGGCGGGGGCGCTGGCGTTGGCCTGCGCCATGAGGGCGTCCGGGTCGGGACGCTCCTGCGGTTCGAAATCCACCACCTTGATGAACTCCGTGCGGTCCATGGCCAGCTCGAGATAGAAGATGTTGTTGTTGCCCGTGTAGAAGGTCACGCGGCGCGCCTCGGGGGAGTCGAGGTTGGCGTCCACGCTGAGGTTGACCTGCTTGTTCAGGCGGATCATCTTGGGCTGGCTCTGGGTGATGTAGGTCTGAAGCTCGCGCTGGACCTTGCTGGTGAAGTCGCCCACCACCTGGTTCATCAGCTCGCCCAT
Source organism: Delftia sp. ZNC0008 (assembly GCF_000799035.1). NCBI lineage: Bacteria > Pseudomonadati > Pseudomonadota > Betaproteobacteria > Burkholderiales > Comamonadaceae > Delftia > Delftia sp. ZNC0008. The sequence continues at coordinate 2,234 of NZ_JTKZ01000313.1, read as the reverse complement.
GACGTTGCTGACATCGTCGGAGGTGTAGGAGCTGGCAAGGTCCTCTTCACCCATGCCCATGCTCAGCATGTAGCTGCGGTACAGCTCCATGGCGGCGGCGGCCGAGAAGTTGATGATCACCAGGCCCGAGAAGCCGCCGTCCACCAGGACAAAGCAGCCGATGTCGGGCTTGAGGCTGGTCTTGGTGATGCGCTGCACCATGCCCGAATACTGGATCTGGCACTGCGTGGCCACCTGGAGCACGCGCGAGACGGAGTTGCAAAGGCTGATCAGCACGTCTTCCGTGCCATGGACGATGGGATGTTGGGGCTTGTTCATGAGGTCAACGGGACAAAATTGTGAGCGATTATGGGTGCAAGTCCGTTGTTTGCGACTGTTTGTAACATTGAAAGTCCAATGTGCCCCCTCCTGGGGCGGGGCTTGGCAGGCGGCCCCGAAAGCCGCGCTCAGCGAATCGCCTGCGTGGACTCGCGCACTATGCAGCGCCCCTGCATGACCACCTTGCGCACGGGCAGCTCGGGCGCATGCAGTCGCTCCATCAGCAGGCTGAAGGCCGTTCGGCCCATGGCGTCGATCGGCTGCTCGATCACGGTGATGGCGGGGGCCACCAGCTCCGTCCAGCGCTCGTTGTCGAAGCCGGCGAGCGCCACATCGCCGGGGATGCGCAGGCCTGCGGCGCGTATCGCGCGCAGGCAGCCTTCCAGCAGCAGGCCGTTGCTGGCCACGAAGGCGTCGGGCCGCTGCGGCTGGCGCAGCCATTGCGTGACTTCGGCCTCGGCGGCATCGCTGGTCGGGGGCAATTGGCGCAAGTCGGGCTCCAGGCCTGCATCGCGCATGGCGGCCAGATAGCCGTCGCAGCGCTCGCGCGCCGTGCTGCTGGTGCTGCCGAAGACGCCTGCAATGCGGCGGCGGCCCTGTTCCACCAGATGCCTGACCAGGGTGGCGCAGGCCTGGGCGTTGTCCAGCACCACGCTGTCATGGCAGGCCGGGGCGCCCGCCCGGTCCACCAGGACAACGGGAAACTCCAGCTGCATGCGCTCGAGCTTGTGCAGGCTGGCCTGGGTGGGCGCAAAGATCAGCCCCGCGATGCGCTCTTCCTGCATGAGCTGCAGGTACATGGCTTCGCGCTGCGGGTCTTCGTCGGTATTGCACAACAGCACGCGCCGGCCCTGGCGATAGGCCTCGGCCTCGACCGCGCGGATCAGGGCCGTGAAAAACGGGTTGCGTATGTCGGCCACCAGCACCCCCATGGGGCCAGCGTCGCGCGCACGCAGCCGGCGCGCCATCAGATTGGGCCGGTAGCCCGTGGCCTGCACGGCGGCCGCGACCCGCGCCCGGACTTCTTCGCTGACCGAGCCGCCCGCCAGCGCGCGCGATACCGTCGATTTGGAAACCCCGGCCGCACGGGCCACATCGTTGATGCTGATGCTCAATGCAATCGTTCCCGTTGGTTGTGGTGTGCCGCAGAGGATAACTCCAAAGAAATGCCGTGGTATGGCCGGATTGTTGCCAGGTTATGTTGCAGTGCAGATTGACCGATGGTTGGGAACGTTCCCACAATCCGCGCCATGAACAATGCCCATTCATCCCTCCCGGCGGTTGCACCCACCGCTCCTGCGGGCCTGCAGATCGCCGTGCGCCTGGGCGCCAGGGTGCGCGACAAGGCCGACGCCATTGACCAGGCCGCCCGGCTGCTCCAGGACAGCGGCAGCGTGGCCCCTGGCTATGCCGCCGGCATGCAGGCGCGCGAGGCCCAGGCCGAAACCTTTCTGGGCCACGGCGTGGCCATTCCCCACGGCCGCGCCGAAGACCGGGCCCTGGTGCTGCGCGACGCGGTGGCCGTGCTCCAGGTGCGCGAGGGCCTGGATTGGAATGCCGGCCAGAACGTGCATCTGGTCGTGGCGGTGGCGGCACGCTCCGATGCCCACATCACCTTGCTGCGCCGCCTGGCCGGCCTGCTGCAGACACCCCGGCTGCAGGCGCTGTTCACCACCGGCGACGCGCAGCAGGTCATCGATGCACTCCAGGGGCAGGCGGACCCGGCGCCGCCTGCCGCCCGCCCGGCGGCAGTGGACCTGGCCGAGGCGTGCGAATGGACCATTGCCTATCCCAACGGCCTGCATGCGCGGCCTGCCACGCGCTGGGCGGAGGCGGCGCGCGGCTTTGCCTCGCGCATGCAGGTGCGCCATGGCGGCGAGGTGGCCGATGCGCGGCAGATGGCCAGCCTGCTGCAG
>NZ_JTKZ01000708.1:0-4553 GCF_000799035.1 Delftia sp. ZNC0008 | reverse complement strand
GGCGCCACGGAGGTGATTGCAGACACGGTCAACGCCCGGCCTCTTTACTTGTAGGTGTCGGGATAGTCGTGGTACTTGCCGATCTCGACATCGTCGAGCACGGCCAGCGCATCGGGCGTGAGCACGGCCAGCGAGCAGTACAGCGAGATCAGGTAGGACGCGATGGCATGGTTGTTGATGCCCATGAAGCGCACCGACAGGCCCGGGCTCTGCTCGCCCGGCAGGCCGGGCTGGTACAGGCCGACCACGCCCTGGCGCTTGTCGCCCACGCGCAGCAGCAGGATCTTGCTTTTTCCATCGGCCACGGGCACCTTGTCCGAGGGGATCAGCGGAATGCCGCGCCAGGTGATGAACTGCGAGCCGAACAGGCTGACCGTGGGCGGCGGCGTGCCGCGGCGCGTGGCCTCGCGGCCGAAGGCAGCAATGGCCAGCGGATGGGTCAGGAAGAAGGCGGGCTCCTTCCAGACCTTGGTCAGCAGCTCGTCCAGGTCGTCGGGCGTGGGCGCGCCGGTCAGCGGGAAGATGCGCTGCTCGTCCGTGACCTGGGCCAGCAGGCCGTAGTCGGGGTTGTTGATCAGCTCGCTTTCCTGGTTCTCCTTGATGGTCTCGATGGTCAGGCGCAGCTGTTCCTTGATCTGGTCATGCGGGCTGCTGTAGAGGTCGGAGATGCGCGTGTGCACATCCAGGATGGTGGAGACGGCGTTGAGGAAGTACTCGCGCGGCTGCTCCTCGTAGTCCACATAGGTGCGCGGCAGCTGGTTGTCTTCCTGCTTGGCCGTGCAGGTGACCTTGATTGCCTCCGGGTTCTTGACGCGGTTGAGGCGGTAGATGCCCGCCTCCACCGGCGACCATTGCAGCAGGTGCGTCAGCCAGCGCGGGCTGATGGTCGAAAGCTGGGGAACGGTTTTGGTTGCGTTGGCCAGTTGCCGCGCGGCGTTGTCGCCTAGCGCGGTCGTGCCGCCCACTGTTGCCGACATGTGCAGACTCCGTAATCAGTTCAGGAAAAAGGGAAGGGGAAGGAGGGGAAACAGGGCCAGTGTCCCGGCCCGCGCACATGTCTTCAACATGCTATAGCCGCCAAGCGCAGGCCGCGCACCAGCTGGTCGTGGGCCACGGTCTCGCCGCGCATGACCAGGGCCGAGGGCTGCACGCCCAGCGAGACGGCCAGCTTCTCCACGGTCAGCAGCGAGGCGATGACGCGGCCGCGCTCTATCTCTCCCACGTAGGAGCGGTTCAGGTCCGAGTGCTCGGCCAGCCGCTCCTGCGACCAGCCATGGGCCTCGCGCGCCTGGCGCACGGCAATGCCGAAGCTGGTGACAAGACGGGTGCTCATAGGGCCACCTCCCGGGGCTGCTGCGCGTGCTCGCGCGCATGGGCCTGGGTGACGTGGGCGCCGGGCGGCACGTCCTCGGTCACCCAGACATTGCCGCCGATGACGGCGCCGCGCCCCAGCGTGACGCGGCCCAGGATGGTGGCGCCCGCGTAGATGACCACGTCGTCCTCCACCACCGGATGGCGCGCCAGGCCCTTGCGCAGGTGGCCGTGCTCATCGGTGGGAAAGCGCTTGGCGCCCAGGGTGACGGCCTGGTACAGCCGCACGCGCTCGCCGATCACGGCGGTCTCGCCGATCACCACGCCCGTGCCGTGGTCCATGAAAAAGCCCCGCCCGATCTTCGCGCCCGGGTGGATGTCGATGCCCGTCTGCGCATGCGACAGCTCGGCCACGATGCGCGCCAGCAGCGGCTGCTCCAGCAGGTACAGCTGGTGGGCCAGGCGGTGGTGGATCATGGCCAGCACGCCCGGATAGCACAGCAGCACCTCGTCCACGCTGCGCGCGGCGGGATCGCCCTGGAAGGCGGCCAGCACGTCGCTGTCGAGCAGGCGGCGGATCTGGGGCAGGGACTCGGCAAAGGCGCGGGCAATGTCCAGCGCCATGGCATCGGCGCCCGCTGCCGTGTGGGGCGCGGACAGCCGCAGCTCCAGCCGTATCTGGCCCAGCAGCGCATGCAGGGCCGAGTCCAGCTGGTGCGCCACGAAGATGTCCTCGCTTTCCTGGCGCAGGTCGTGCGGACCCAGGCGCATGGGAAACAGGGCAGCCTTGAGCTGGTCGATGAGGGTGGAAAGCGCGTCGCGCGAGGGAAACTCGCGCGCCCCGGGCTCCTGGGTGCGGCCGTGCGCCTCGCGCCATTCGCGGCGCGCCGCATGCAGGTTCTGGGTGAGTCCGGCAATGTCGAAACTGGCCATCTGCGTGCTCCTTCAGTCTTGAATCCAGGGCAGGCCGTGGAAGCGCCAGCCGTCGTTTTTGCCGCGCTGCTGACGCGCGTCGATCTCGCCCTCGAAGCCTTCGAGCACGTTGAACACATGGGCGAACCCGGCCTGGGCCGCCGCCTGGGCCGCCAGCACCGAGCGCTTGCCGCTGCGGCACAGCAGCAGGGCCACGGCCTCCTTGCCGCCGTGCGGGGCCAGGCGCGCTTCCAGCTCGCGGGCAAAGCGCGGGTTGCGCGTCAGCGCCGTGCCCGTGGCCCAGGGCACGTGCAGGGTGCCGGGCACCTGGCCGACGAACTTGCGTTCCTCGGCCGTGCGCACATCGACCAGCACGGCCTGGCCGGCCTGCACCAGCGCCCAGGCCACGGGCGGGCGCACGCCGCCTGCGTGGCCCAGCCCCTGTGCGCGGGCGTGGTCCTGTGCCTCCTGCAGCGCCTGGGGCAGGGTGGTTTCCAAAGTGAGGGCTGTCATGTCGTCGTCCTTGCGGAGAATTCGCGGGTTGGTGGCTATAGGCACCAATCTAAGAACTTCGCGGCAAGCCACCAACGAACAAGAGCGGCGTTTGATAGAAGCAAAACGTCTATGAAGGCGCCGCGTGGCGCCATGCCCGGTTCGGGCGATCAGGCCGTCAGCAGCCGCTGCAGCATCCACAGGTTCAGCGACACCACCAGGGCCGCGCAGCCCCACAGCACCGCCGACATCCTGGGGCCAAAGGCCAGCTCGCCCAGCGTCTTGCGCCGCGTGGTGAACAGCAGCAGCGGCACGATGGCAAACGGCAATTGCAGGCTCAGCACCACCTGGCTGAACACCAGCAGGGCGCTGGCGCCGGTGCTGCCGTACCAGGCGGTGGCCACCACGGCGGGCACGATGGCGATGCAGCGCGTCAGCAGGGCGCGCAGCGCGGGCGACAGGCGGATCTGCAAGAAGCCTTCCATCACGATCTGCCCGGCCAGCGTGCCCGTGACTGAAGAACTCAGCCCCGAGGCCAGCAGCGCCACGCCGAACACCGCGCTGGCGATGCCCACGCCCAGCAGCGGCGACAGCAGGTGGTAGGCGTCCGACAGCTCGGTCACCGGCGCCTGGCCGGGCCGGTTGAACGCGCCGGCCGCCACCACCAAAATGGCGGCGTTCACGAACAGCGCCAGCCCCAGCGCCACCGTGGAGTCCAGCGTGGCCAGGCGGATGGCCTGGCGCGTGCCCTGGAGCGTGGTGTCATGCCGGCGTGTCTGCACGATGGACGAATGCAGGTAGAGGTTGTGCGGCATCACCGTGGCCCCCACGATGCCCACGGCCAGGTACAGCATCTGCGGATTGGCCACGATCTCCATGCCCGGCAGCAGCCCGCGCAGCACGGCCGCCACGGGCGGCTGCAGCCACACCAGCTGGGCGGCAAAGCACAGGCCGATCAATGCCACCAGGGCGATCACCACCGACTCCAGGCAGCGAAAGCCCCGGCTTTGCAGCGCCAGGATCAGCATCACATCCACCACCGTGATGCACACGCCGGCCAGCAGCGGCAGGCCGAACAGCAGGTTCAGGCCGATGGCCATGCCCAGCACCTCGGCCAGGTTGCAGGCCACGATGGCGATCTCGCAGAAGAACCACAGCACCAGGTTGATGCGCGGTGAAAACTGCGCGCGGCAGGCCTGGGCCAGGTCCCGCCCGCTGGCCAGGCCCAGGCGCACGGCCGCCGCCTGGAACAGCATGGCCATCAGGTTGGAGGCAAAGATCACCGCCAGCAGCGAGTAGCCGAACTGCGAGCCGCCCGCGATGGAGGTGGCCCAGTTGCCCGGGTCCATGTAGCCCACGGCCACCATGTAGCCGGGCCCGGCGAACGCCAGCACGCGGCGCGCGTTGTCCGAGCGGTTGGCGCCGCGCGGCACGGCGATGCTGCGATGCACCTGCGGCAGGCTGGGCGTGCCCGCGTGGCCGTGGTCCGGTTCGATGGCGCCGAAGCGGCCCTGTTCGGCCGCAAGCACGGTGTCGTTCATGGGGGCCTTTCCGCCGGCGGGGGCACGCGGTTGCAGGGGGATGCCTATCGGGCGGTTGGCACCAGGCCGCTGGCGGGCGCAATGGCTGCGGCGGCGGGTGCGGCATCGGTGCCTGCGCCGCGCCACAGCGCCACGAGATCTCCGGTCACGATGACCGCGCCGGCCAGCACAATCAGGCTGCCCACGCAGCGGCGCGCCACGGTGGCAGGTTTCAGGCGCCGCGGCGTGCGGCCCGGAGTGTGAGCTGGAGTGCGGGGGGCGGATGAGGAAGGCAGAAGGGACATCATGGCAACGCGG
>NZ_JTKZ01000547.1:0-10847 GCF_000799035.1 Delftia sp. ZNC0008 | reverse complement strand
GGGCGTGACCATGATGATGTCGGGCCGGAAATCCTGGATCAGCTGCACCTGCTTTTCGGTCTGCCCGCCCGACATGGGCACCACGGTGCAGCCCGCGCGCTCGGCACCGTAGTGCGCGCCCAGCCCTCCCGTGAACAGGCCGTAGCCGTAGGCCACATGCACCATGTCGCCGGGCCGCCCGCCCGCCGCGCGGATGGAGCGCGCCACCAGGTTGGCCCAGTTGTCGATGTCATTCAACGTGTAGCCCACCACGGTGGGCTTGCCCGTGGTGCCCGAGGAGGCATGCACGCGCGCCACCTTCTGGCGCGGCACGGCGAACATGCCGAACGGATAGTTCTCGCGCAGGTCCTTCTTGGTGGTGAAGGGAAAGCGGGCCAGGTCGGACAGCGTGCGCAGATCGGAGGGGTGCACGCCCTTCTCATCGAAAGCGCGGCGGTAGTGCGGCACGTTGTCGTAGGCATGCTGCAGCGACCAGCGCAGGCGCTGCAGCTGCAACGAGGCGATCTCGTCGCGGCTGGCGGTTTCGATGGGGTCGAGGTCGCCGGGGGCGGGGCGCAGGTCTTTGTTCATCGGGGTTCTGGCGTCGTGAGGCAAGGGGTTCAGAATAATTGACCGACCGGACGGTAGGATTATAAGATGCAGCTTTCTTGAGCAACAAGGCTTGTTGTCCGGTACTAACCCTGATAGCGACGCCACATTCCAACCCAGGAGACATCCCATGCCCGCCCACGCCCTCTACGAACGCCACCGCCCCCTGCTCGACGACGCGCTGCAGGCCCTGTCCCGCCGGGGCCACTGGTCGCCCTTTCCCGAAGCGCCTTCGCCCAAGGTGTATGGCGAGACCGCCCAGGCCCAGGGCCACGCCGCCGTGCAGGCGCTGTTCGGCAAGGACTATCCGCTGCGCCAGCCCGGTGAACGCGCCCGCGTGGCCACCGAGCAATCGCCCTATGGCGTGGCCCTGGACATCCGCTACCCCGAGTGCGATGCCCAGGCGCTGGTGGATGCCGCCCAGGCGGCCGAGCCCGCATGGCAGGCGCTGGGACCCCAGGGCCGCACCGGCGTGCTGCTGGAGGCGCTGACGCGCATCCACCAGCGCAGCTTCGAGATCGCGCATGCCGTGATGCTGACCACGGGCCAGGGCGCGATGATGGCCTTCCAGGCCGGCGGCCCCCATGCCCAGGACCGCGCCCTGGAAGCCATTGCCGTGGCCTGGAAGGCCATGGCCGACGTGCCTGCCGAGGCCGTCTGGGAAAAGCCCCAGGGCAAGCATGCGCCCGCCGTGCTGCACAAGCGCTTCGAGATCGTGGGGCGTGGCGTGGCCCTGGTCATCGGCTGCGCCACCTTCCCGACCTGGAACACCTACCCGGGCCTGTTCGCCGCGCTGGCCACGGGCAACCCCGTGATCGTCAAGCCCCACCCCAACGCCGTGCTGCCGGCCGCGCTCACCGTGAGCGTGTTGCGCGATGTGCTGACCGAGCAGGGCCTGGACCCCAACCTCGTGACCCTGGCCGTGAGCGACAAGCCCGAATTGACCCAGGCCCTGGCCACGCACGCGGCCGTGGCCTCCATCGACTTCACGGGCGGCAATGCCTTCGGCCAGTGGCTGCAGTCCAACGCTTCGCAGGCACGCCTGTATGCCGAGATGGCCGGCGTGAACCTGGTGGTGATCGAGTCCACCGATGCCTACGCAGGCATGCTGCGCAATCTGGCCCTGTCACTGTCGCTGTACAGCGGCCAGATGTGCACCACCACGCAGAACCTGCTGGTTCCGGCCGGCGGCATAGAGACTGACCAGGGCCACAAGAGCTTCGAGCAGGTCGGCGCCGATCTGGCCGCCGCCATCGACCAGTTGCTGGCCGATCCCAAGGTGGCCTTCACCGTGCTGGGCGCCATAGGCTCTGCGCAGACCGTGGAGCGCGTGGAACAGGCCGCCACCGTGGGCCGCGCCGTGCGCGCCTCGCAAAAGCTCACCCATCCCGAGTACCCGCAGGCCGAGGTGCGCACGCCCGCGCTGCGCGCGCTGGACGTGGCGGACGCTGCCATCTACGAGCGCGAATGCTTCGGCCCGGTCTCCTACCTGGTGGCCGTGCCCTCGGCCCAGGCCGCGCGCGAGCTGGCCGAGCGCAGCGTGCGCGCGCATGGCGCGATGACCCTGGGCCTGTACTCCACGGATGCGGCCTTCGTCGATGCCGTGGCGGCCTCGGCGCTGCGCTCGCGCGTGGCCCTGTCCATCAACCTCACGCAGGGCGTGATGGTCAACCAGTCGGCAGGCTTCTCGGACTTCCATGCCACGGGCGGCAATCCCGCGGCCAATGCCAGCTACACCACGCTGGCCTTCGTGGCCGACCGCTTCGTGGTCGTGCAGCGCAGGTGGTGAGGGGCCGGGCCGAGCCTAGGCCTGGCGGGCCTTGCGCGGCTTCTTGCCGTCCGGCACGCTGACCGCGCGCACGCCGCCGAAGAACAGCTGGGACACCATGGTGCCTATGGCGTCATGGTCCAGCGTGCCGCCCGGCTTGAGCCAGGTGAAGGTCCAGTTGATCATGCCGAACAGCAGCATGGCCAGGGGCTTGCCCAGGGCGCTGTCGGCAGGTTCTCCGCGCACCTGGGCAATGGTCTGCGCAAAGGCGGCGACCACGCGGCGCTCCACGTCCAGGATGCGCTGCTGGTCTTCCTCGCGCAGGAAGCGCACGTCCTCGGTCAGCACGCGGTGGGCATTCTGGGCCTGGGCGTACTCCTGGCCAAAGCCGCGGATCAGCGCATGCAGGCGCTGCTCGGGATCGGCATGGGCCTGCAGGGTGTCGTTGACCAGGGCTTCGAGGCGCAGCACATGCTCTTCGGCAATGCGCACGGCCAGGTCGTGCTTGTCGAGCACATAGTGGTAGAGCGTGGCCTTGGAGACGCCGCAGGCCGCAGCCACCTCGTTCATGGAGGTGCCCGCATAGCCGCGCTGCGCGAACAGCTGGGCGGCGTGGGAGAGGATCATTTCACGCTGGCCATCGTAGCCAGCAGGGTCACGTACGCGTGCCATGCGGCGGCGTCCTTTCGGTAGGTGTCGTTGCCAGGGTCCGCCCGTGCGGCCCGGGCCGGAATTATGGACGGCGCAGCGGCGCGCGCCCCCGCGATTACCAGTTTTCAGGGATATGCAAAGATGCGGGCTTCGCCCACAGTCGGGCGGCCATCCTGCCCCTTTTTACGCCCGCCGCTGCGCACGCCTTTTCCATGCCCGCCCACCTGCTTGTCCCAGAGTCCACGCTTCCGGCCCCGGTGCTGGTGGTGGAGGACGAGCCGCTGATCCGCCAGCGGCTGCAGTCCGTGCTGGGCCAGCTGGGCTACACGCCCGATGCCCTGCTGTTCGCCGGCTCCCTGGCCCAGGCCCGCGCCTGCCTGGCCGAGCCCGTGGCCCTGGCCCTGGTGGACCTGGGCCTGCCCGACGGCAGCGGCATCGACCTGATCGCCGAGATGCGCAGCGCAGATCCGGCCGTGGGCATCCTGGTGATCTCGGCCTGGAGCACGGAGGATGCCATCCTCGCGGCGCTGCGCGCAGGCGCCACCGGCTATGTGCTCAAGGAACGCGACGACCTGGAAGTGTCGCTGTCCATCCGCAGCGTGCTGCGCGGCGGCGCCCCCATCGACCCCTTCATCGCGCGCCGCGTGATCGCCGAGCTGCAGGGCGCGGCACCCGCCACGCCGGAGAGCAGCGGCACCGAGTCCACGCTGAGCGCGCGCGAAAGCCAGATCCTGCGCCTGGTGGCCGATGGCCTGACCAACCGCGAGATCGCCGAGCAGCTGCACCTGTCGCGCTACACGGTGGAATGCCACATCAAGCACATCTACCGCAAGCTGGCCGTGTCCTCGCGCACGCGCGCCGTCAACACGGCACGCGTGCGCGGATTGCTGGGCTGACGGCCATGGGCGGGTGGCGCCGGTGGTTCGGCCCGGTGCGGTGCCTGGCACTGGGCCTGGCGGTCCTCCTGTGCAGTCCCTGCGCCCTGGCCCAGGCCTGCCTGCCGCAGATCCTGTCCATCCAGTCCGCCAAGGCCGCAGGCCAGGGACCGCCGCCCATCGCCAGCGCGGTACGCGACTGGCACAACGTGACCCTGCCCGACCACTGGCTGGACCGCTGGCCCGGCTACAGCGGCGCCGTCTGGTACCGCATCGACTGGCAGCGCGGCTGCGCTCACCCCCCTGCCGCTTCTGCCACCGCCGCCGCAGATCCCGTGGCGCTGGCCCTGCACTCCATGGTCATGGCCGGCGAGGTCTTCGTGAACGGCGACCTGCTGTGGCGCGACCGGCACCTGGTCGAGCCCCTGTCGCGCAGCTGGAACATGCCGCGCTTTTGGCTGCTGCCCGAATCCGCCCTGCATGCGGGCACCAACAGCGTGTGGATACGCGTGCACGGGCATGCGCCGCATCGAACAGTTCAACCAGGAGCTGAGCGACAGCGTGGCGCGTGCCTGCGACGAGCTCGGCGGCACGCTGGCGCGCGAGCATGCGCTGGCGCTCAGCCACTCGCGGCTGCAGGAACGGATGCAGCTGGCGCACGACCTGCACGACAGCCTGGGCGGCTCCCTGGTCCGCTCCATCGCCATGGAGGAGCAGGCCGGCACCCCCATGCACAACCGCCAGTTCCTGTCCGTGCTCAAGCTGCTGCGCGACGACCTGCGCCAGATGATCGACAGCGGCACCAGCGTCTCCGTCACCGTGCCGGACACGCCCCAGGCGTGGATCGCGCCGCTGCGCCACCGCTTTGCCAGCCTGTTCGACGCGCTGGACATGCAGTCCGACTGGCAGGTGCCGGCCGCCTGGCCGCAGCCGCCCGGTGCGCTGCAGTGCCTGGCGCTGACGCGCGTGCTGGAGGAAGCGCTGGCCAATGTGATCAAGCACAGCCGCGCCCAGTGCGTGCAGGTGCAGCTGCAGTGGCCCGAGCCGCATTGGCTGATGCTGCGCATCACCGACGACGGAGCAGGCTTTGACGTGGCCGCCGTGCAGCAGGCCGGCATGGGCGTGGGCCTGCGCAGCATGCAGGCGCGCCTGCAGCGCCTGGGCGGCCATCTGGACATGGCGCCACCGTGCTGGCCGCCTGGCTGCCCGTGCCCGGCGATCACCTGCACGAAGGCACGGAGCAGGCCACCCTCAGCGCGAAAATCAGCGCGAAAAGCGCCCTATCCCCGCACTGACGCCGGCCGGCGTCAGCACATCGTCGAAATACTCCAGCGTGAGCTGGTTGCCGTCGAACGTGGCCTTGGACAGGCTGCCCGGCGAATCGCCCTCGGGCACGAAGCTGAAGACCTCGCCATCCCAGTGGCTGAGCAGCATGCGCTGCGAACCCAGGCTGACCTGCAGCCCCCCGCCGCCCGTCTGCAGGCTGACCTGGGCCGGCCCGTAGAAGCGGTTGGCGTAGCTGCCCACATAGGCGCCCAGCGGCCGGGGCGGGCGCGGGAAAGGGGGCCGGGTCTTGCCTGCCAGCTCGCCATGCGGCTGCATGATGGGCGCCAGCCGCTTGGTCCAGATGCTCTCCCAGTCCTGGCGCTGGCGGCCCCATTCGACCTGGTCCAGGAACTGCGAGACCACGATCTCGGGCACGCCGATGGGCATGCCGTTGGTCAGCACCACGATGCCCAGCTTGAGCTCGGGCATGACGGTGAAGCTGGTCGCGCTGCCCGTGCCGAAGGCGCCCGAGTGGCTGTAGGTGGTGCGCCCCGCCTCGGACACGCCCACGTTGAAGCCGAAGCCGTAGTAGCGCGCAGGCTCGCCGTTGCCGGCCGGCGACTGCAGCATCTGCGGCGACAGCGCCGTGCGCAGCGCCTGCGCATCGACCACCTGGCGGCCCTCGAAGCGGCCCTCGTCCAGCAGCATGGTCATCCAGCGCGCCATGTCGCGCACCGTGGAGCTGACGCCGCCGGCGGCCGACTGCGCATCGGGCCGGCGCACCGGCCCCGTCTGCCACACGCCATTGACGCGCAGGTGGCCGGCCGCGCGGTTGGCGCGCGCCTCGAAATCGGCAAACAGCGAGCTGGTCTGCGTCATGCCCAGCGGGCCGTAGACGGCCTGCTGCGACAGCGCCGCCCAGGACTGGCCCGCGATGGCGGCCACCGCCTCGGCACCCGTGGTCAGGCCGAAGTTGCTGTAGGCGTACTGGGTGCCCACGGGCCGCAGCGGCAGGTAGCGCAGGCGCTCCAGGATCTGGCGCTGGCTGTAGCCCAGCTCCTCCAGCGCATCGCCGGCCTGGCCGGGCAGGCCCGAGCGGTGGGCATACATGTCGCCCACGGTGATGCGCTGGGCCGCGTCGGCGTCCTCCAGCGTCCACCAGGGCAGGCCCTGCTGCACGCGCGTGTCCCAGGACACGCGGCGCTGGCCCACCTGCTGCGCCACCACGGTGGCGCCCACGGACTTGGAGACGGAGGCGAGCTGGAACACCGTGTCCGCATCCACGGCCAGCGACGAGCCCAGACGGCGCACGCCCATGCCCTGGGCATAGACCAGGCGCCCCTCATGCACCACCGCCACGGCCACGCCGGGCACGCCCGTGCGCCGCATCTGCGCGCGCACCTGGCCATCGAGTTGATCGAGCGCACGCTTGACGCGGTCCGTCACGGGCGGATCGATGGGATCGCCCCAGGACACCTCGCCGTTGCATCCGGCCGTGGCCACGGCGCCCAGGGCCGCTCCCAGAAAATGCCGGCGCGCAAGAATCGATGAAGCCATGGGGTCTCCTGTGGTGCTGTCGTGAAGAACAAAAGGAAAAAGAAAAAGGGGCGGTTGTGCCGCCCCCCGTGACGATAGCAAAACGCGCCGGGCCGCATCCTGCCCGGCATCAGTGCCGCGTCAGTGCTGCATCACTGCGGATCCACCGCCGCGATGATGCCGCCGCCCAGGCACACGTCGCCGTCGTAGAGCACGGCCGACTGGCCGGGCGTGACGGCCCATTGCGGCTCGGGGAAATCCAGCCGGAAGCCTTCGGGCGTGGCGCCCGAGATCAGGGCCGGCGAGTCGGGCTGGCGGTAGCGCGTCTTGGAGCCGTAGGCCTTGCCCTCGGCAGGCGCGTGGCCGGCCACCCAGCTGACCTGGTCGGCCAGCAGCGACTGCGACAGCAGCCAGGGATGGTCATGGCCCTGCACCACGCGCAGCGTGTTGGTGTCCAGTTCCTTGCGCGCCACGAACCAGGGATCATGGTCGCCGCCGCCGCGCGGCGCGCCCTTTTCCTTGACGCCGCCGATGCCCAGGCCCGAGCGCTGGCCCAGCGTGTAGAACGACAGGCCCACATGCTTGCCCAGCTTGCGGTTGCGGTCGTCGAGGATGTTGCCGGGCTCCTTGCTGATGTAGCGGTTCAGGAAGTCGCGGAACGGCCGCTCTCCGATGAAGCAGATGCCCGTGGAGTCCTTCTTCTTCGCGTTGGGCAGGCCGATCTCCTCGGCAATGCGGCGCACCTCGGTCTTCTTCAGCTCGCCCACGGGGAACATGGACCTGGACAGCTGGGCCTGGTTGAGGCGGTGCAGGAAGTAGCTCTGGTCCTTGGCCGGGTCCAGCCCCTTGAGCAGCTCGAACAGCTGCGTGCCGGGGTTCTGGCGCACGCGGGCGTAGTGGCCCGTGGCGATCTTCTCGGCGCCCAGGCGCATGGCGTGGTCCAGGAAGGCCTTGAACTTGATCTCGGCATTGCACAGCACGTCGGGATTGGACGTGCGGCCGGCCTGGTACTCGCGCAGGAACTCGGCGAAGACGCGGTCCTTGTACTCGGAGGCGAAGTTCACATGCTCGATCTCGATGCCGACCACGTCGGCCACGGCGGCGGCATCGACGAAATCGACATTGGACGAGCAGTATTCGCTGTCGTCGTCATCTTCCCAGTTCTTCATGAAGATGCCGACCACTTCATGGCCCTGTTGCTTGAGGAGATGGGCCGTGACAGCGGAGTCCACACCGCCCGACAGGCCCACCACGACGCGGTGTTTAGTCATGGCAGCGATTATCCCAGCGCCCTTCAAAGGCTGCGCGCCACGGGCTTTGCAGCCCTGCGCCAGCAGGAATAATGGCCCTCTTGCCCCCTAGGAAACGCCCGCATGCGCTACGACCTGACCGATCTCAAGCTGTTCATGGCCATCGCCCAGGCCGGCAATCTCTCGCGTGCCAGCCAGGCGCGGCACCTGACGCCCTCGGCCGCCAGCCAGCGCCTGCGCAATCTGGAGCAGGCCCTGGGCTGCCAGCTGTTCACGCGCGAGCACAAGGGCATGCGGCTGACCGAGGAAGGCCACGCCATGCTCGAGCATGCGCGCGGCGTGTTCGCCGCCATCGACGGCATGGAGGCCGAGGCCGCCCTGCTGGGCAGCAGCCTGCAGGGCAAGGTGACGCTGGCGGCCAACAGCTCCTCGCTGCACGGCTTCATCGGCCCGCACATCGGCGAGTTCCTGACCGCCTTTCCCGAGGTGAACCTCACCCTGGTGGAGCAGACCAGCGAGACGATTGCCGCCAGCGTGGCCGAGGGCGAGGCCGACCTGGGCGTCTACGCGGGCGAGCCCATGGCGGGCGCCGTGGCCTGCGAGACCTTTGCGCTGGACCGCCTGGTGGTGATCGCCCCGCCCGGCCATCCGCTGGTGCCCCAGCCGGGCGAGAGGCCAGACGACGGCGAAGGCCCTTCCTGCCGGTTCTTCGACACCCTGTCCCATGCCTTCGTGGGCATGGCGCTGACCAGCAGCAACTACGCCTTTCTGCGCGAGCTGGCCAAGCGCCATGGCCGGCCGCTGCGCTGCCGCATCCACGTGGACGATTTCACCTCCATCGTGCGGCTGGTCTCGCAGGGCGTGGGCCTGGCCATCATTCCGCACAGCATCTACCGCAGGCTCGGCACCG
This sequence comes from Delftia sp. ZNC0008, assembly GCF_000799035.1. NCBI lineage: Bacteria > Pseudomonadati > Pseudomonadota > Betaproteobacteria > Burkholderiales > Comamonadaceae > Delftia > Delftia sp. ZNC0008. The sequence goes on along the minus strand of NZ_JTKZ01000547.1, from coordinate 2,003 downwards.
CGCATGCGGTGGCCTGCCTGCCGCTGGAGGAAACCTGGGCACGGCGCCCGCTGCAGCTGGTGCGCTCCAGCGAACGGCCGCTGACGCCCACCGCGCAGCGGCTGCGCAGCTTTCTGAAAGGGCTGGCCGACAAGGCCTAGCCCGGCCCGGCCTGGGTTCAGTGCTGGGCCTGGGCCTTGGCCTGCTTGCGCTCCAGGAAGGCATTCATGTGGTGCTGCGGCTCGCCCGTGTTGAAGGCCGCGCCGAACTCGGCCACGCTGTCGGTGATGGCCGAGTCCACGCCCATGCCTTCCCAGCGGCGCAGCAGGCGCTTTTGCTGGCGCAGCGCCTCGATGCCGATCCCGCCCAGCCCCTCGGCAATCTGCGCGATGCGCGCATCGAGCTGGTCGCCGGGCACGCATTCGTTGAGCAGGCCCCAGCGCTCGGCCTGCAGGGCACCGATGTTCTCGCCCGTGAGCAGCAGCCAGCTGGCGCGCGTGCCGCCGATCTGCGCGGGCATCATGGCCGCGTGGATCACCGAGGGAATGCCGACCTTGACCTCGGGCATGCCCACCACGGCATCATCGGCCGCGATGCGCAGGTCGGCCGCCATGGCCAGCTCCAGCCCGCCGCCCAGCGTATGGCCCTGCAGCCTGGCGATCACGGGCACGGGAAAATGCCGCACCGCGTTGCACAGGTCGCGCAGCCCGCTGATGAAGGCGCGTGCCGAGGCGGCGTTGAGCGACGCCATCTCGCGGATGTCGGCCCCCGCCACGAAGGCGCGCGTGCCCGATCCGCGCAGCACCAGGCAGTGCAGATCGGGGCGCTCGGCCAGCTCGGCCAATTGCGCGGTCAGCGCGCGGATCACGGGCGTGCCCAGGATGTTCAGCGGCCCGCCGCCGGTGATGGTGAGCACGGCGGTCTGCGGGGTGGGAAAGGTCACTTGTGCATGCACGGCAGATCTCCTCAAAGTTTCTCGAATCCGATGTCGCGGATCAGCTGGGACCAGGCCCGGTTGGAGCGCTCCACCGTCTGCCTGAACTGCGCAGGCTCCTGGAAGTCCACGACGGCACCCTGCTGCTCGATGGTCTTGATCAGCTCGGGCTTTTGCAAGGTCTTGCGCATGGCTTCGCTGAGCCTGGCAAGAATGGCGGGATCGAGCCTGGCAGGCGCGCCCAGGCCGTACCAGGACATGTCGTTCATGGGCTTGAGCCCGGCCTCGGCATAGGTGGGCACGCCCGGCAGGGCCGGAAGGCGCACGGGGCTGGACACGGCCAGCGCACGCAGCTGGCCGCCCGCGATCAGCGCGCCCGAGGACGGCATGTTGTCGAACACCACATCGAGCTGCCCCGCCATCAGGTCGTTGAGCGCCGGCCCCAGGCCCTTGTAGGGCACATGGGTGAGGGTGGTACCCGTGGTGCTGCCGAACAGCGCACCGCTCAGGTGGCTGAGCCCGCCATTGCCCGAGGAGCCGTAGTTGAGCTTGCCCGGCGCGGCGCGCGCCGCGTCGCTGACGTCCCTGGCGCTCTTGTAGGCCGAGCCTGCGCTGACCACCATCACGCCCGGCACGTTGGCGATGTTGGTGATGGGCGTGAAGTCCTTCACCGGGTCATACGCGGGCTTGGCGTAGACGTTGGGGTTCACCGCATGCGAGCTCTCCACCATCATCACCAGGGTGTAGCCGTCGGCCGGCTGCTTGGCCGCATAGGCCGAACCCGTGCTGCCGCCCGCGCCGGGGCGGTTTTCCACCACCACGGGCTGGCCCAGCGTCTCGCCCAGATAGCGGGCCGCCACGCGCGCGATCACATCGGTGGCGCCGCCCACCGCATAGGGCACGACCAGGCGTACGGGCCGCTCGGGATAGCTTCCGGCCCCCGGTGCCCCCGCTGCCCCGGTTGCATATGCCAGCGGCATCCCCGCTAGCGCGGCGGCTGCCACGGCGGCCTTCAGTGCTTTCATGCGTTTCGTCATCCTTGTCTCCTTCTTGGCTTGTCGATGTCTAGGGATTCAGAGGTCCTACGCGG
>NZ_JTKZ01000520.1:0-1593 GCF_000799035.1 Delftia sp. ZNC0008 | reverse complement strand
GGGGGGGCGCGGCAGTGGTCACGGCGGTCACGGCGGCCGCGGACGCCACGGCCACTACGGCCGTCTGCCCGGACCGCCGGGCGATTTCCGCCAGCAGGCCCTGCAGTCCATCGGCCAGCGCCTGGACCAGGGATTGCAGATCGCCGCCGGGCCGGGCGTGGGCGCCATTGCCGTCGCCTGACAGGCAGGCTTGCGCACCGGTCTCGGCCATGGCCGACCATTGCTCCAGCAGGTCCGCACCCAGGTAGCCCAGACTGCCCTTGAAGGTGTGCACCAGCGTTGCCACGGTGTCCCAATGTCCGCTGCGCACGGCATCGCGCAGCCGTTGCGGCGCATCGGCAAAGTCCTGGGCAAAGCCTTCGATGGCGTGGAGCATGCGCGGCGATTGGCCGGCAAGGCGTTGCCGCAGCCGTGCCGGATCCCAGGCCTGGGCAGGACTTGACGGCGTCGGCTGCAAGGGCGCGGCCGGCGCAAGCGCTGCCGTTGGAGGAGGGCCCGCGCGCAGGCAGCGCTGCAGTGTCTCGTACAGCAGCACATCGTCAACGGGTTTGGTCAGATGGGCATTCATGCCTGCGGCCTCGATCCGGGCGCGCTCCTCGACATAGGCCTGCGCAGTCAGCGCGATCACCGGAAGATGCCGCAGCGCGCTGCGCGTGCGGATGGTGCGCGTGACACTGAGGCCGTCCATGCCGGGCATGTGCACGTCCATGAGCACGGCATCGAAAGGCTGGGTGTCCAGCAGCTGCAGCGCCTGCAGACCGTCCTGCGCAGTCTGTACCGATATGCCGGCCTGCTCCAGCAGCTCGGTGGCCACCTCGCGGTTGAGTACGTTGTCATCCACCACCAGCACCCTGCGCCCAGGCAGGCCCGGGTAGCGCTGCTGTGGCGAGGGGCCGGCCGCCGGGCTTTCCGGCGGGGGTGATTCGGGGTCCCGCAGTGCCTCCCGGATGCACGAGCGCAGTGCCGATGCGGTCAAGGGCTTGATCAGCAGGCCCCGCGGGCCCAACTGCGCGGCCTGCAGCTGCACTTCGTCGCGCCCGAAGGCCGTGACCATGAGCGCAGCCGGGGTCTTGGCCAGGTCCTGCTGCTCGCGCATGCGGCGTGCCAGGTCCAGCCCGTCCATGCCGGGCATGCGCCAGTCCAGCAGGGCCAGGCCGTAGGGGGATTCCTGGCGTGCGGCCTCTTGCAGCATGTGCAGCGCCTGCATGCCGTCCGCCGCCGTATCGCAGCGCATGCCCAGTTTGCGCACCATGGCGGCCAGGGCCTCGCGCGCGCTGGCGTTGTCATCGACGATGAGAACGCCGGTGCTGCCCAGGTTGTCGTGGCCGTCCAGCGGCGCATCCGTGGCAGGCCGGACCTTGGCCGTGAAGCGGAAGTTGCTGCCCTGGCCGGGCTGGCTGCAGACGCTGATCTCGCCGCCCATGAGCTGCACCAGCCTGTGGCAGATGGCCAGGCCCAGGCCGGTGCCGCCGTGGCGGCGCGTGGTCTGGATGTCGGCCTGGGTGAAGGGCTGGAACAGCCGTTCGGCCCGCGATGCATCCAGGCCTATGCCGGTGTCGCGCACGTTCACGCACAGGTGGTGCAGGGACGCGG
>NZ_JTKZ01000625.1:0-4071 GCF_000799035.1 Delftia sp. ZNC0008 | reverse complement strand
CCGCGTCCTTCCAGGCGGGAGAGCAGAAAGGCGCTGCGGGCCTTGGGCGGCAGGCCGGCCAGCAGGTTGTCCATGCGCACCAGGGATTCGATCAGCAGATGGCGCTCCTCGGCCGAGGGCGCCAGCGGCTCGGGCAGGCTGGCGATGGCGTCCAGGCAGGCGCGCTCCAGCGCGGCGCGGCGTGTGTGGTCCACGACCAGGCCGTGGGCGATGGTGGTGAGCCAGGCGCGCGGCTCGCGCACGCCATGCAGGGACTGGGGCTTGCCCAGCACGCGAATGAAGGTGTCCTGGGCCAGGTCGGCCGCATCGCAGGGATTGCCCAGCCTGCGCCTGAGCCAGCCCACCAGCCAGCCGTGGTGGTCGCTGTAGAGCAGGGCGATATCGGGGTGCGAAGGCGCGGCGGCCATGGAGCGGGTTCCTGGGAAAGCGGATTTGATAATGATTCGCATTCTATTTGAGCAATGGCTGCAGCCTGGCCGCAACTGGCCTGCCGCGCATGGCGTTGCATGCATCCAACGCGATCCGGCCATGCGACGGCGCCCACCTTCGGATTTGAGCTAGGACAAGACCGGCCTTGCCTGCCCCTGCTGCAATACAGCTACGGGATTTGCCCCGGGCTACTCCAAGACTCTCCATCATGAAAAGAACTCTGCTCGCCGTTGCTGCCGTTTGCGCCCTGTCGTCGGGTGCCGCCTTTGCGCAGCAGGCCGAAGGCCCCTGGATGGTGCGCGTGCGCGCCGTCCACCTGGACAGCGTCAACAAGGACAGCACGGGCCTGGGCCTGTCGATCAATGACAAGTGGATGCCCGAACTGGACGTGTCCTACTTCTTCACGCCCAACATCGCGGCCGAGCTGGTGCTGACCTACCCGCAAAAGCATGACCTGCGTGCCAACGGCCTGGGTCAGATCGGCAGCCTCAAGCACCTGCCGCCCACGCTGCTGGCGCAATACCACTTCACCAATTTCGGCGCGTTCAAGCCCTACGTGGGCGCCGGTGTCAACTTCACGCGCTTTTCCAGCGTGAACTTCGATCCCGCCGTGCAGGCCGCGCTGAACCCCTCCATCAAGAAGAACAGTTTCGGCGGCGCGCTGCAGATCGGCTTCGACTATGCGCTGGACAAGAACTGGTCGCTGAATTTCGACGTGAAGAAGGTCTTCATCGAGACGGACGTGCGCGCTGGCGGCACCAAGGTGGGCACCTTCAAGGTGAACCCCGTGCTGGTTGGCGTGGGACTGGGCTATCGCTTCTGATCTTCGGATCATGAGCGAGGCACGCGCTGCTTCATCCGGCAGCGCGTAGTGAGGCAAGGATGGGTACTTGGTCCGGTATGCCGTTCGCGGCATACCGGATTTTTTTCGTCCGGCATGCTGCAGCGCACCAGATCTGCAGGTCATGAAAAAGACACGCTCGCTGGAAACTGTCCTACCCGCGTGCCCGGGGCGGGCGCCTAGGCTGGTGCCTCGGCCTGTCGGCGCGCGCCTTGCGAGGCGGGACGCCAGTTTGCAGGCTTCATTCTGGCTGCCCGCCCCCTTGGCGACCGCTCCCCGCTGCAAGGCGGGGGCGCGGCATTCACCATGCTGAGGCGGTCGGCGCACAACGCGAGGCCCCCACCATGCTGTATGCCCACGATCATTCCGTGTCTTCCCCTCCATTGGCCTCGCGCGCCCAGCGCGTGCCCCTGCCCCTGCCTTCGGCTCCGCGCCCACCGGCCGAAGGTGGCAGGAGAGAGGCTGCGCCGGAGCTGGCAGACAGCGCCCTGCGAGCAACCCTGGCCGAATTGCAGTACGGGCTGATGCAGCCGCAGGCCCGGGTCTCGCCCAAGTTTCTCTATGACTCACGCGGCTGCGACCTGTTCGAGCAGATCACGCGGCTGCCCGAGTACTACCCCACGCGCACCGAGGCTGCCATCCTGGCCGACTCCGGTCCGGCCATGGCCGAGGCCCTGCGCGGCAGCGAGGTGCTGATCGAGCTGGGTGCCGGCAACTGCGAAAAGGTGCGCGGCCTGTGCCGCAGCCTGCGTCCACGGCACTTCGTGGGCGTGGACATTGCGGGCGCCTTCCTGCGCCAGTCCGTGCGGCGCCTGGCCGAGGAGTTTCCGCAGCTGCAGGCCCATGCCGTCACGGCCGACATCACCGAGCCGCTGGCCCTGCCGCCCTATATCCCGCAGGCCGGCCGGCTGCTGTTCTACCCGGGCTCGTCCATAGGCAACTTCGACCCTGAACAGGCCCAGCGCATGCTGGGCCAGATGCGGGCCCTGCTCAGCGACGACGGTGGGCTGCTGATCGGCATAGACCTGCCCAAACCCATACAGTGGCTGGAGCCTGCCTATGACGATGCCCAGGGCGTGACGGCGCGCTTCAACCTCAACCTGCTCAGCCATGTGAACCACCTGCTGGGCAGCGACTTCAACGAGGGCGACTGGGAACATGTGGCCTTCTTCAACACCGAGCACTCGCGCATCGAGATGCACCTGCGCGCGCGGCGCCCGCTGATCGTGGGCTGGCCCCAGGGGCTGCGGCACTTCGCGGCCGGCGAGACCATACACACCGAGAACAGCTACAAATACCCGCTGCCCGACTTCCTGGACATGCTGGCCTGTGCGGGCTTCGGTGCCTGCCAGGTCTGGACCGATGAGCGCCAGTGGTTTGCCGTGATCCATGCCAATGCGTGAAATGCCCGCCGTCTTCCGCTGGGTGCAGCGCTACGAGGCCGTGCGCCAGACCACCGTGCTGCTGGCCGCCCCCTTGTCCGCCGAGGATGCCTGCGTACAGTCCATGCCCGATGCCAGCCCTGCCAAATGGCATCTGGCGCATACCACCTGGTTCTTCGAGACCTTTGTCCTGGCCGAGCACGCGCCCGGCGTGCCGCCCTTCGATCCCGACTTCCGCGTGCTGTTCAACTCCTACTACCAGCAGGTGGGTGCGCGGCATCCGCGTGCCCAGCGCGGGCTGCTGACCCGGCCCTCGCTGGCACGGGTGCTGGCCTATCGCGAGGCGGTGGACCAGCGCATGCTGCAGATGTTCGAGGACTGGGGCACGCAGCCGCCTGCGCGGCTGGCCGCGCTGCTGGAGCTGGGCCTGCAGCATGAGCAGCAGCACCAGGAACTGCTGCTGACCGACATCAAGCACCTGCTGTCGTGCCACCCGCTGTGGCCTGCCTATCGAGAGCAGGAAGAGGGCATGCCTGCGCCTGGGCCGGCAGATGGAACGCCTGCCCCGCTGCAGTGGCAGACCGTGCCGCGTGGCATGCATGCCGTGGGCCATGGCGGCGAGGGCTTTGCGTTCGACAACGAGCGCCCGCGCCACGAGGTGTTTGTGCAAGGCTGCGAGATCGCGCAGCGGCCCGTGAGCAATGCCGAGTTCCTGCGCTTCGTCGAGGACGGCGGCTATGCCCAGCCGCAGTGGTGGCTGGCCGAAGGCTGGGACTGGCGCTGCGCGCAGCAACTGGAGCATCCCTGGTACTGGCGGCGCAATGCAGGCGGCGCGTTGGATGGCGCATCGGACGGCACGTGGCAGGAGTTCAGCCTGCATGGCGCGCTGGCGCTGGACGGGCGCCGCCCCGTCTGCCACATCTCGTATTTCGAGGCCGACGCCTATGCGCGCTGGGCCGGTGCGCGCTTGCCTACCGAGGCGGAATGGGAGGCGGCCTTTGCCGCGCCCATGGCGCAGCGCCCCGAGCACGACGAGCCTCCCGGCCCCGTGCACCCGCGCGCCATGCAGCCCGGCAGCCTTGCGCTGGGCGAGGTCTGGGAATGGACCCAGTCCGCCTACGGCGCCTACCCGGGCTTCCAGATCGCGGAGGGCGCCGTGGGTGAATACAACGGCAAGTTCATGGTCAACCAGTATGTGCTGCGGGGCGGCTCCTGCCTCACGCCGCCAGGCCATGTGCGCGCCAGCTACCGCAATTTCTTTCCCACGCAGGCGCGCTGGCAGATGACCGGCCTGCGGCTGGCGCGGGATCCGGCTTGAGCCTGCCCCTGCCGCATCCCCATGCATTGCGCCGCCCGCCGGTGCATGCAGTAGCATCGTCGGCCTCAATGATCCGAGGGAGTTCCATGTTGTTGCGTTCG
>NZ_JTKZ01000454.1:0-6118 GCF_000799035.1 Delftia sp. ZNC0008 | reverse complement strand
CAAGGACGATGGGGACTGGACCTCGTTCTGAGCCCGGCCAGGTTACTTGGGGGCGCCCAGCTCGTACTTGGAGCCCTCTCCCTGGCCGTCGGTGATGGCGGCGGCCTGGCCGGCGGCCGGATTCACGCCGCCTGCATCTTCCTTGTTGGTGGCACCTGACCCGCTTGCCGGTTCAGACGCCCGGGCGGGCAGCGGCGCGGCAGCCGGCAACGGCTCATGCGGGTCGCCCTTGGCATGGGGCATGACCTGCTCGGCCGTGATCACGGGCTGGCCCAGCAGGGGCTTGTCCGGTGGCGGCTGGTTGAAGCGCGGCACTTCGGCCATGGGAAATCCCGCGCGCTGCGACGAGGTCTCGCCCGAGCAGGCGGCCAGCGTCAGCAAAGAGCTTGCGGCGACGGCCAGGGCCAGCCGTCTGGCAAGTGTCGTGGCATGCACAAATTCATGGGGCATGGTTGTTCTCCGGTGGTCTATCTTCCGGCCGACATGCTCCCACGCGCCCAGGGCTGGTGGCGTAGGTCCATGCCGGATTCCCGGTCGCCGACCACCGCAATCCTTGCTCAGGGCTGGCTGCCGCTGGCCTTCCACGATCCGTCGGACTGCTTGCAGAACCAGAAGCGCCAGTTTTCCAAGGTCTTTTTCAGGCGCACATCGGCCGACAGCAGGCGGCAGCTTCCGGCCGTCCCGGTCTGCACGGTCTGCTGCGGCTGCAAGGCCATCGTCACGCGCTGGTTGGTACGGTTCGGGCCGCTGGTCCATTCGGTCACGGAGCCGTCGGCGGCCTCGTTGAGCACCTTGGCCACGGTGGCCTTGGCATCGGGCAGGTCCCTGGCGGGAATGCGCGCGGCGATGGTGTCGTTGAGGAAGATCGAAGCCGCAGCGCTGGCGCTGGTGGACACCAGCGAAGCGGCAGCGGCCAGCGATGCGACGGTGATGGCAAAGGTTTTCATGCAATGGGTCCTGGAAAGTGGGCCGACGCCCGCAGCGGGGTGTCGGAAGGAAAGTATCGGGCCATGTTAACGGCTGCAATGGCGCCTGCGGGCGTCGCGCGTCGCCGAAACCAGCGCAAGCTGCGCCACAGTGCTGCCGAGGGCTGCGCAAAACGTTTACAGTCCTTGGCGGATTTCCCCGTCCCTTCCTGCCAGAAACTCCACTGCATGCCACGATCCTCCCGCAATCAGAGCACCCAGCGCTTTGCCATTCCATGGACACTTGTTGCCGGCTTTGGCGCGGCGGCACTGGCCACCCTGGTCATTGCCTTCGTCAATTTCAGGGCGTCTGAGACGCGAGGCCAGGCCGTGGTGGCCATGGACCGCACGACACTGGCCATGCGCCAGCTCAGCCAGCTCAATGCTTCGCTCAAGGACGCTGAGACCGGGCAGCGCGGTTTTCTGCTCACGGGCGACCCGGCCTACCTGCAGCCCTACCAGCAGGCACGCGATGTGCTGATGCAGCAGCTGGAGGCGCTCAAGGCGCGCACTTCCAATGACTCCGACCAGCACCGGCTGCTGGCGCAGATCGAGGAGATATCGGCCCAGAAGCTGCGCGAGCTGCAGGAGACCATAGACCTGCGCAAGTCCGGCGATCTGGACGCCGCCATGGCCCTGGTGCGTCTGGACGTGGGCAAGAACGCCATGGACCGGCTGCGCGAGCTGATCGACGACCTCTACACGCACCAGACACGGGAGCTGGCCCAGCGTCGCCAGCTGTGGGTGGAGGCATCCACCACCTCGACCTACTATTCCTGGGGCGGCTCCCTCATCCTGCTGGGCCTGATCCTGGCATCGGCCGCGCTGACGGTGCGCGAGTACCGCGTCAAGGCGCGCCAGTCGTGGGTGACGTCCGGTCTTTCCGGCCTGGGGCAGCAGTTGCAGGGAGACCACCGGCTGGAAGACCTGGGCCAGAAGGCGCTGGAGTACCTGGCCAACTATTTGCGTGCCGATGTGGGCGCCGGCTATGTGGTGGACTGCGCCGATGGCGGGTTGCGCCTGTTCGGCGGCTATGCCCTGCCGCGCGAGCGACTGCAGCAAAAGCTGCTGCCCGGCGAGGGGCTGGCGGGCCAGGCGGCCGCGTCGCGCAAGCTGCTGCATGTCAGCGATGTGCCTGCCCAGCATTTGCAGATTTCCTCGGGCACCGGCCAGTCCAGCCCCTTGCAGCTGATGCTGGTGCCCGCCATGGAAAACGGCGAAGTGTTCGCCGTGATCGAACTGGGCTTTCTGCGCCCCGTGGGCGAAGCCGAGCGCAGCCTGCTGGAGCGCGCCTCCGAATCGCTGGCCGTGGCCATTCGCTCGGGCCTGGACCGTTCGCGCCTGGAGACCTTGCTGGAGGAAACGCGCCGCCAGTCGGAAGAGCTGCAAGCCCAGCAGGAAGAGCTGCGCGTGAGCAACGAGGAGCTGGAGCAGCAAAGCCGCATCCTGCAGGAGTCGCAGACCCAGATGGAGCACCAGCAGACCGAGCTGGAGCAGACCAATGCCCACCTGGAAGAGCAGACCCAGCAGCTGGAGTACCAGCGCGAGCAGTTGCTGCGCGCCCAGGGCGCGCTGACCGACAAGGCCCGCGAGCTGGAGCTGGCCAGCCAGTACAAGAGCGAGTTCCTGGCCAATATGAGCCACGAACTGCGCACGCCGCTGAACTCCACCCTGATCCTGGCCAAGCTGCTGGCCGACAACAGGCCGGGCAATCTGCAGGCCGAGCAGATCAAGTACGCGCAGACCATCCACGCCGCAGGCAGCGACCTGCTGGCGCTGATCAACGACATCCTGGACCTGTCCAAGATCGAGGCCGGCCAGGTCACCGTGGTCGCCGAGCCCGTGACCATTGCCACGGCGCTGCAGACGCTGATGGAGCCGCTGCGCCCGATTGCCCGCGAAAAGGGCCTGGAGCTGTCCTGGACCGTGGACCCGGGCGTGCCCGCCACCATGCAGACCGATCCCATGCGGCTGGCCCAGGTGCTCAAGAACCTGTTGTCCAACGCGCTCAAGTTCACAGCCAAGGGCTCGGTGGGCCTGCAGGTGTCCTGCGCGCCCCAGGGCATGCTGTCTTTCGCGGTGCGCGATACCGGCATCGGCATTGCCGAGCAGCAGCAGCAATTCATCTTCGATGCCTTCCGCCAGGCCGATGGCAGCACGCACCGCAAGTTCGGCGGCACGGGCCTGGGCCTGTCGATATCGCGTGATCTGGCGGGGCTGCTGGGCGGCACGCTGACCGTCTCCAGCACGCCTGGCCAGGGCAGCGTTTTCACACTGACCGTGCCCGTGAGCCTGGAGTCGGCCGAGTCCGGCCCGGCCACGGCCCCGACTGCCGCACCGCAGCCTCAGCCGCAGGGGCTGCGAGAGGCCTTGGCAGCGTCGTCCGTGCCCGTGCTCGCAACGGCCAACGTTGCGCCCGCCGCACCTGCGTTCGCGCCGCCCATGTCGCCTGCCATGGCACCTGCCGCGTCGGCGGCAACGGACGCCCTGCGCAAGAGGGGTCAGAGCGGGCGCCGCATCCTCGTGATCGAGGATGACCTGCGCTTCGCGGACATCCTGTCGGAGCTGGCACGCGAGATGGATTTCGAGTGCGACGTGGCCAATACGGCGTCCGACGGCCTGTCCATGGCGGCCGACAATCAGCCCAACGCCATCGTGCTCGATATCAACCTGCCCGATTTCTCGGGCCTGGGCGTGCTGGACCAGCTCAAGCGCAACCCGGCCACGCGCCACATTCCCGTGCACGTGGTCTCGGTCGCGGACTATTCGCAGGAAGCCATGGGGCGGGGTGCCGTCGGCTACGCGCTCAAGCCCGTCAAGCGCGAGGAACTGGTCCACGCCCTGCAGCGGCTGGAGGCCAAGTTCACCCAGGACCTGCGCCGCGTGCTGGTGGTGGAGGATGACGAGCGCCAGCGCGAGAGCGTGCGCCACCTGCTCAGCCGCAGCGATGTGGACATCGTCTGCGCGGGCACGGCGGCGGCCGCGCTGGATCATCTGCGCGGCTCCACATTCGACTGCATGGTGATGGACCTGAACCTGCCTGACATCAGCGGCTACGAGCTGCTGCAGCGCATGACGGACCAGGACGATGTTTCCTTCCCGCCTGTCATCGTCTACACGGGCCGGGCGCTGTCGCGCGATGAAGAGCAGCAGCTGCGGCGCTTTTCCAAGTCCATCATCATCAAGGACGCGCGCTCGCCCGAGCGCCTGCTCGACGAGGTCACGCTGTTCCTGCACCAGGTGGAGTCGGAGCTGTCGGCCGAGCACCGCCAGATGCTGCAGGTCGCGCGCAGCCGCGAGTCTGCGCTGGAAGGGCGCACGGTGCTGGTGGTGGAAGACGATGTGCGCAACGTGTTTGCGCTGTCCAGCATCCTGGAGCCCACGGGCATCCGCGTGGAGATCGCGCGCAACGGGCGCGAGGCGCTGGAGGCGCTGGAGTCTCGCGGCGCGGCGCAGGCCGGTATCGACTTGGTGCTGATGGACATCATGATGCCCGAGATGGATGGCTACACCGCCATGCGCGAGATCCGCAACCGGCCGCAATGGCGCCGCCTGCCCATCATCGCCCTGACCGCCAAGGCCATGAAGGACGACCAGGAGAAATGCCTGGCCGCTGGTGCCAACGACTACATCGCCAAACCGCTGGACGTGGAAAAGCTGCTGTCGCTGGTGCGGGTGTGGATGCCCAAGTAGCAAGGAGGACGCGATGCCTCAGCTGAAAAATAGCCCCCACGCTCCCCTTGCTGCGCAAGGTCCGCTGCCCCCCGAGGGGGCCGCTTTTCATCTTGGGGCGGCCCGGCGATGAAAAAAGCCCGCACCGCCGACATCGAGCAGCGCCTGCTGATCGACGCCATCTACCACCGCTACCACTACGACTTCCGGGGCTATGCCCAGGCCTCGCTCAAGCGGCGCCTGCAGACGGCCCTGGTGCAGTTCGGCTGCCAGACGCTGTCGCAGCTGCAGGACCGCGTATTGCATGATGCAAGCGTGTTCCCGGCGCTGCTGGAATACCTCACGGTCCAGGTCAGCGACATGTTCCGCGACCCGAGCTATTTCCGGGCGCTGCGCACCGAGGTGGTGCCGCTGCTGCGCACCTATCCCTCGCTCAAGGTCTGGGTGGCCGGCTGCAGCGCGGGCGAGGAGGTGTATTCGCTGGCCATCCTGCTGGAGGAGGAGGGCCTGCTGGACCGCACCCTGATCTATGCCACCGACATCAATCCGCATGCGCTGCGCGCGGCCGAGCAGGGCGTTTTCGACATGTCGCGCGTGGCGGCCTTCACCGACAACCATGCGCGCTCGGGCGGGCACAGCTCGCTGTCGCACTACTACACGGCGCGCTACGGCCGCGTGGTCTTCGACAAGGGGCTGCGCGAGCACATGGTGTTCTCCGACCACAGCCTGGCCACCGACAGCGTGTTCGCCGAAATGCACCTGGTGTCCTGCCGCAACGTGCTGATCTATTTCGAGCGCGAGCTGCAGGACCGGGCGCTGGGCCTGTTCCGCGATGCGCTGTGCCATCGCGGATTCCTGGGGCTGGGCTCCAAGGAGTCGCTGCGGTTTTCAGGGCATTCGGAGGCCTTCGAGGACTTCGTGCTCGAGGACCGCATCTACCGCAAGAAGGCCGGGCTGTGATGCCCGTGACCACGAACACACCCGCCTCCGACGCCGCCACAGCCTACGAGGCCATCGTGATCGGCGGCTCGGCCGGCGCGCTCGATGCGCTATCGGTGGTGCTGCCCGCGCTGCCGGCCAGCCTGCGCGCCTCGGTGCTGGTGGTGCTGCACCTGCCGCGCGATCGCCGCAGCCTGCTGGCCCAGCTCTTCGGCCCGCGCTGCGCCGTGCCGGTGCGCGAGGTGCAGGACCAGCAATGGATCGAGCCTGGGTGCCTGTACTTCGCCCCGGCCGACTATCACCTGCTGGTGGACAGCGGCCCCCGGCTGGCGCTGTCGCTGGATGCGCCCTGGCATTTTTCGCGGCCCTCCATCGACGTGCTGTTCGAGTCCGCTGCGGATTGCTATGGCGAGCGGCTGCTGGCGGTGCTGCTGTCCGGCGCCAATGACGACGGCGCGCAGGGCATGGCCAGCGTGCACGCCGCCGGTGGCCTGGCCGTGGTGCAGGCGCCCGAAGGCGCCCGCATGCCCACCATGCCGCTG
>NZ_JTKZ01000502.1:0-1908 GCF_000799035.1 Delftia sp. ZNC0008 | reverse complement strand
GCCCCCAGCGCAGCCGGGCGATGGCGATGTCCTCCACCTCGTGCGGCGGCAGGCGCAGGCGTTCCACGCGCGGCCATACGCCAGGGTCGTCGGCACGCTCCAGCGCCTCGGACGCGGCCGCCCGGTTGCCCTGCAGCACGAAGATGCGCGCATGTTCCAGCCGCGCGCTGGCCGTCACGCGCGGCAGCTGGCGCTCGTGCCCCAGGTATTCCAGTTCGGTGAGCAGGCCCACGGCGGCATCCACGTCGCCGCGCAGGAAGGCGATGCGCGCGCGCATGCGGTAGCTGGCGATCACGTGGTCGGGCAGGCCCACATCGCGTGCCAGCGGCAGGTAGACCTGCAGCAGGTGATCGGCGCCGTCGATGTCATTGCCCTCGTAGAGCACCCCCGCGTACAGGACGCCTGCCCAGGCATTGCCGTTGGTGGGGTTGTAGGCCGCGCTGCGCGGCGTGGCAGCCAGCGCCACCCTGAAACGCGCTGCCGCCTGGCGCAGCCGGCCGGCGGACAGGTCCAGCACGCCTTCCATGGCCTCGGTGTACATGCGGCTGAACAGGCTGCCGGCCTGGGTGCTGCGTGCCGCATCCAGCAGGCGGCGGGCCTCGTCGGTATCGCCCAGCACCGATGCCACGTAGGCCATGGCATTGGTCAGCGAGCTGTCCGCAAAGGGCCGGCAGCTGGGCAGGCGCGCCAGCGCCTCGCGGCCCAGGGGCGCAGCCTCTTCCACGCGGTCCATCATGGCCAGCAGCAGCGGCCGCAGGGCGATGACCAGGGCCTGCGCCGCAGGGTCGGCGGCCATGCCGGGCTCCAGCGCATCCAGCCACAGCTGTGCCTGCACGGGACCACGGGTGAAGCAGTCGGCATAGGCGGCGACGGCCTGCAGCAGCGGCTCGCGCGCCAGCAGCGGCGCCGGCAGGGCCGTGAACCAACGCGACAGCAGGCGCATGCGGCCCTGCTCCATCAGCGCCTCGGCATGGCGCCGCAGCAGCGCCAGCGCATGGGGCGGGTCGCCGCCCTCCAGCGCATGCTCGATGGCCGGCACCGGCCGGCCGCAGGATTCGTACCAGCCGCTGGCCGCCAGATGCAGGCGCTGCACCTCGCCGGGGCGCTCGCGCTGCAGCTGGGCGCGAAGGAAGTCGGCAAACATGCTGTGGTAGCGCCAGCTGCGCCTGCCCTGCCCTTCGTCGGCCAGCGGCAGCAAGAACAGATGGGCCTGCTCCAGCGCCTGCAGCATGGCGGCGCCATCGGCGCGCGGCACCAGGGCCTGGCAGACCTGGGCATCCAGCGTGCGCAGGATGCTGGTGCGCAGCAAAAAATCGCGCACGGGCGCGGCCTGCTGTGCCAGCACGTCCTCGGCCAGGTAGTCGGCCACGGCACGCTCCGAGCCCGAGAAGCGCTCGATGAAATCGCTGTGCGCCCCATGCCGCTCCAGCGCCAGCGAGGCCAGCCACAGCGCGCCTATCCAGCCTTCGGTCTTGTCCACCAGGCGCGCCACGGCCTCGCGCGGCAGCGCGCAGCCGCGCAGGCGAAAGAACTCCTCGGCCTCGGCCGCTGAAAAGCGCAGCAGCGCCGCATCGATCTCCAGCAGCTGGCCGCTGGTGCGCAGCCGCCCCAGTCCCAGGGCCGGCAGCGCGCGCGAGCCTATGACCAGCCGGCCGTGCACGGGCAACTGCTCCATCAGCTGGCGCACCAGGCCCAGCACGGCATCGTTGTGCAGCACCTCGAAATCGTCGATGAACAGCGCAAACGACCGGCCTTCGCCGGCCAGCGACTGCAGCGCCCGGGACAGCTCGCCCGGCCCGTCCGCCTCGCGCTCGGCCATGCCGCCCAGGCCGCGCACGGCCGCACCCAGGCATTGCAGAAAGCGCGAGACATCGTTGTCGGCGGCATCCAGCGTGAGCCAGGCCGTGG
>NZ_JTKZ01000831.1:0-948 GCF_000799035.1 Delftia sp. ZNC0008 | reverse complement strand
TGTCCAAGTCGTGCGGCCGTCGGGAAGGTTGCAGTACCAGACCCGCTCAGGCCCAAGGGATGGGTGAATGACGTGGCGCGTGCCGTCGGGATGGATCGCTGTCAGCTGCGCGCCCACCGTGGCGAGCATGAAGCCGCGGGCTTGGTGCAGGTTCTTGTGGCAGAGGTCGGATACCTGGGCGAGACCGGCGCGGCGTGTGACCTCGCCCGTGAGCCCGATGTCCACGTTCTCGGCCGCCAGCAGCGCATCACCGCCCAGGCGGTGCTCAGGCAGAACGTTGTTGATGCCGCTGAATTTTGCGAAGGTCAGCATGTGTTCTCCCTGGCCACGGCCGGCATGCCCAGCTGCAGCGGGAAACTGACGCGTGCGCGGACGGTTGTGGAAGGCAAGCCTGGCGTGCCCAACTCCAGGACATAGGCGCTGGCGGCCAGCAGCTGCGCGGTGGGTAGCGCGATGCTGGCCGTGCCCGCTCGCACCAGATCAATGCCCTCGACTTGCAGCGCCACAGCAACCATCGGCACGCCAAGCTCCAGAGGCCGGGCGGCGCTGGCCTGCAGGCGAATGCCCGCGGCAGGCATGCCGAGCTCCAATAGATGAACGCCCTGAGCCAGGAGGCGGGTGCCGGCGCCCGGCGCGCCCAGCACCAGGGGCTGCGCGCTGACGGCTTGCACCGTCACTGCGCCGGGCCGAGCCTCCGGCGTGCCCATCTCCAGCGGGCGGCCGCTGCGGGCCTGCACAACCTGGTCGGGTGCGACCTGCTCCAGTGCAATGACTGCGAAGTCCGTGCGAACGAGGTCCAGCCCTTCGATGCCCAGGGATGCATCCAAGCCATTGCGCACGCGAGGCGCGCCCAACTCAAGTGGCTGCGCGCCTTGCGCCTCAAGCACCATCTCCGCCATAGCTCGTCCCCCTGTGACGAGATCAATGCCCGGCGGCTGCAGGGCCGTG
>NZ_JTKZ01000965.1:0-4475 GCF_000799035.1 Delftia sp. ZNC0008 | reverse complement strand
CGACTGCCGCCGGGCAGCAAGCGCTGGCCGACGATGCCGAACTGGCGCAATTCGCCAAGGCGCTCGAGATACCCGCCGAAGCGGCTCAAGCAGCTGACGTGGCTGAAGCGGCCGAACCGGTGCCCGGCCCTGCTGCCGCTGCCGCCACGGCTCAGCCCGAACCCCTGCCTGAACCCGTTCCCCCGCTGGCCGGTCTGACCGTCTCGGAAGATGATTCTGACGACGAAATCCTGAGCATCTTCCTGGAAGAGGCCCGCGAGGTCGTGGACAACGGCCTGCAGGCGCTGCGCACCCTGGCCGATGAGCCCGGCAACCTCAGCGAGCAGACCACGCTGCGCCGCGCCTTCCATACGCTCAAGGGCAGCTCGCGCATGGTCGGCCTGGATGAATTCGGCGAAGCCGGCTGGGCCATGGAGCAAATGCTCAATGCCTGGCTGGCCGAGCAAAAGCCCATGCCCCAGCCCATGCAGGAGCTGGCCAGCGACGCGCTGCGCGCCTTTGGCGCCTGGGCTTCGGCCATCGAGCGCCAGCAGGCCGATGCCTGGCTGGCCACGCCCTTCCGCGCCGCAGCCGATGCCATGCGCCTGGAAGGCGTGCGCGCCGACGTGGCCCTGGTGCCGCGTGCCGACCGCCGCACGCAGGCCGAGCCTGCCGCGGTCGATGCGCCGGTGGAGCCCTTCGCCGCAGTGGAGCAGCAGCTGCAGGCCGAGCAGCGGGAAGCCCCCGAGCCGGCCGTGCCCGCCGAGACCGCCGGGCCCGCCGGTGACCTGGACATTGCGCTGGACTTCGGTCTGCTGGACCTGGACCCCCAGCCTGCGGCGGCCGTGCCCGAACAGTCGCAGGGTTCAACGCAGCCGGAGACCGCCGAGGCACCCGCCGCGCTGGCCACCGACGCGGTGGAGGAGCTGGACTTCGCCGCCTTCGAGGCGGCCATGCGCGACAGCGAGCAGGAAGCCCTGGCCGTTGTCTCGGGCGACCAGCCCGCGCTGCCCGGCACAGAGACCGTGCCCGAGGCACATGCCGACGCGCTGCCCGAGCTGCAAGCAGAAGCAGGCGCAGAAGCCGAAGCCGAAGAGCAGGCTCCGCACGCCGCCGTGCCGCTGGCGCCTTTCGAGGGGCTGGATCTGGACCTGACTCCGGCAGCCGCACCTGCCGAGGCCATCGAAGCCGTAGAAGCTTCCGAGGCGGAAACCCCGCAGGAGCTGCATGCCGAATCCGTGGCCGATGAGGCGCCTGCGGTGGCTGAGGAGTCCGGCGCACAGGAGCCGTCCGGCGTCGATGCCGATGGCTTCAAGGTCGTGGACGGCCTGCGCATCAGCGCGCCGCTGTACAACGTCTATCTCAACGAGGCCGACGAATGGTCGCGCCGCCTGGACCTGTCGCTGCAGCAATGGGCGACCGAGCCCGGCGAGCCCGTGCCCGATGACGCCATCGCCTTCGCGCATTCGCTGGCCGGCAGCTCGGCCACCGTGGGCTTCAAGGCCTTGTCGGACCTGGCGCGCCTGCTGGAGCATGCGCTGGCCCATCTGCAGCCGCAGCGCTGCGGCACGCCTGAGCAGGTCGCCGCCTGCATTGCGGCTTCCGACGAGGTGCAGCGCCTGCTGCACCAGTTCGCGGCCGGCTTCCTCAAGATACCCCAGCCGGGCGTGGAAGAAGCCCTGCAGGCACTGCTGGCGCTGGATATCGAAGTCGCGGACGCTCCGGACAGCCGGCTCGATGCGCTGCTGCCGGAGCCGTTGCCGCAGCCTGGCACGGATGCCGTGCTCGACGCCGGCGCCCATGCGCAGGCCCAGGCCCAGGCACAGGACGTGGCGCCGCTGGCCTATTCCATGCGCCCCCTGGTCAACGACGCACGCCAGGAAGCCGAGCTGCAGCGCCGCATCGATGAGGCCATCGCCCATGCGGTGGCCGTGGGCAACGATCTGGACGACGACATCGACGCCCTGGACGAAGTGGACCCCGACCTGTTCCCCATCTTCGAGGAAGAGGCCATCGAGCTGCTGCCCCGCCTGGGCGCTGCGCTGCGTCGCTGGCATGGCCGGCCTTCCCTGGACGAGGCGCGCCACGAAACGCTGCGCGCCCTGCACACGCTCAAGGGCAGTGCGCGGCTGGCGGGCGCCATGCGCCTGGGCGAGATGGCCCACCGCCTTGAATCTGCCGTGGAGCGGGTCGATGGCGAATCTCCGACCGCCGAGCAGATCGAGCCCTTGCTGGGCAGCTTCGACGCGCTGCAGGCCGGCTTCGACGTGTTGCGCGTGGCCGGTGAGCAGGCGCAGGAAGCGCCGCTGGACCTGGGCGATGAAATCTCCCTCGACGAGCCCGCAGCGGCTGCGGCCTCCGACGCATCGGCAGCGGCTGGATCACCGGCGGCTGCGGCCCCTGTGCCAGCGCCTGTCACTGCGCCGCTGCGCGCCGGTGCCCAGCAGACGGTGCGCGTGCGCGCCCAGTTGCTGGACCGCCTGATCAGCCAGGCCGGCGAGGTGCTGATTGCGCGCTCGCGTGTCGATGCGCGCCTGGCCCAGGCCCGTGGCTCGCTGGACGAGCTGGCCGGCAACCTGGAGCGCCTGCGCATGCAGCTGCGCGACATCGAGGTCCAGGCCGAGAGCCAGATGCAGTCGCGCCTGGCCCTGTCCAAGGACTCGGCGGCCGGCTTCGACCCGCTGGAGTTCGACCGCTTCACGCGGGTGCAGGAACTCACGCGCATGATGGCCGAGTCGGTCAACGACGTGGCCACCGTGCAGCGCAACCTGCAGCGCGACATGGCGGGCGCCGAGGACGACCTGGTCGCCCAGGGCCGCCAGGCGCGCGAGCTGCAGCGCGACCTGCTGCGCACGCGCATGGTGGAGTTCGACTCCCTGGCCGAGCGCCTGTATGCCGTGGTCCGCCAGACCTCCAAGGAAATGGGCAAGCAGGTGCGGCTGAACATCCTCGGCGGCACCATTGAAATGGACCGGGGCATGCTGGACCGCATGATGCCGGCCTTCGAGCACCTGCTGCGCAACTGCGTGGCCCACGGCATCGAGCCGCCCGAGCAGCGCACCGCTGCCGGCAAGCCGGCCATGGGCACCATCGAAATCATCCTGAGCCAGGAGCGCAACGACGTGGCGCTGTCGGTGGAGGACGATGGCGCCGGCCTGAACCTGCAGCGCATCCGCGACAAGGCTGTGGCCCAGGGCCTGTGGCCCGAGGACCAGACGCTGACGGAGCAGGACGCCGGCCGCCTGATCTTCGAGCCCGGCTTCACCACCGCCACCGAGGTGACCGGCGTGGCCGGCCGGGGCATCGGCATGGACGTGGTGCGCTCCGAGGTCAACGCGCTGGGCGGCCGCATCGAAACCCACAGCGAAGCGGGCCGGGGCAGTGCCTTCCGCCTCGTGCTGCCGCTGACCACGGCCGTCACCCAGGTGGTCATGCTGCGCGCGGGCCGGCTGCTGGTCGGCGTGCCGGCCAGCCTGGTGGAAATCGTGCGCCGTGCGCCCTTGGATCTGCTGCAGCAGGCCTATGCCAGCCACGGCTTTGAAGATGGCGGCGAGACCCTGCCTTTCTACTGGGCGGGCGCGCTGTGGCAGTCCTCCCTGCGCAGCGAGGAAACCGTGGGCCGCACCCGGCCCGTGGTCATCCTGCGCAGCGCGTCGCAGCGCATTGCGCTGCACGTGGACGAAGTGCTGGGCAACCAGGAAGTGGTGATCAAGAACCTCGGCCCCCAGCTGGCCCGCCTGCCCGGCCTGACCGGCATGTCGGTGCTGGCCTCGGGCGCCGTGGTCCAGATCTACAACCCTGTGGCGCTGGCCAACGTCTATGGCGACGAGGTGCGCGCCCGGACCGAAGAGGCCGAGCGTGCCGCCGGCCAGGGCGACGGCGAAGCCGTGCCGGCCAGCGCGGGACCGGTCTCGGTGCCGCTGGTGCTGGTGGTGGACGACTCCATCACCGTGCGCCGCGTCACCCAGCGCCTGCTGCAGCGCGAAGGCTACCGCGTGGCCCTGGCGGCCGACGGCCTGCAGGCCATGGAGCGCCTGGCCGAGGAGCGCCCGACCCTGGTGCTGTCCGACATCGAGATGCCGCGCATGGACGGCTTCGACCTGCTGCGCAACATCCGCGCCGACGAGGCCCTGCGCGACCTGCCCGTGGTCATGATCACCTCGCGCATCGCCCAGAAGCACCGCGAGATGGCGCGCCAGCTGGGCGCCAACCACTACCTGGGCAAGCCCTATTCGGACGAGGAACTGCTGGGCCTGATCCAGCACTATTCCCTGCAAGGGAACAGCACCCAGCCTGCGCCGCTGTCACTGCAGACGGAGACGCAGGTGCTGGGCGAAGAGGCCTGAGCCTCGGCGGCCAGCCCTCGCCCCGCAAAAAAGGAGCAGCCAGCGCTGCTCCTTTTTTCTTGGCTCCGGTGCCTTTGCACCGGCTTCCTTCAGCCGGCCTGCTTGACCACGCCGTAGCGGGCCAGCGTGCGCTCGCGCGCGGCTACGCGG
>NZ_JTKZ01000634.1:0-3167 GCF_000799035.1 Delftia sp. ZNC0008 | reverse complement strand
CCGCGTCCCGCCCCCCGGCGCAAGGGCGCCAACCGCAAGGTCGATATCACTCCCGAACTGCTGCAGGCCCTGTCCCTGGGCGAGATCGAGACCGCCACGCTGACCGAAAGCCTGGCCGTGGACCAGGCCCGGCTGCTGCAGGCCGTCTTCCCCGACGCGTGGCCGCAGCTGGAGGACACGGCGCAGGCGCTGGGCCAGCTGGGCATTCTCAAGCGCATGGAGTGCATTGGTGGCCTGCTGTGGCAGGCGCTGGGCCAGGCCGGCTGGCAGCGCTGCCTCACGCATCGATCTGACACGGTGCGCGGCTGGGCCTGCTTCATGGCCGGTGCGCAGCCGGGCCTGACCCTGAGCCAGCGCCTGGAGCTGCTGCAGCCCCTGGCCGATGACCCGCATTTCGGCGTGCGCGAATGGTCGTGGATGGGCGTGCGCCCGCATCTGGCCAGCGATCTGCCGCAGGCCGTGGCCGAGTTGTCCCGGTGGACAAGGCGGCCCTCCGACCGCCTGCGCCGTTTCGCCAGCGAGGCCCTGCGGCCGCGCGGCGTCTGGTGCAGCCATATCGCGGCGCTCAAGCAGCAGCCGGAGATCGCCCTGCCCCTTTTGCAGCGGCTGCGCGCCGATGCCTCGCCCTATGTGCAGGACTCGGTGGCCAACTGGCTCAACGACGCGGCCAAGAGCCGGCCCGACTGGGTGCGCGCCCTGTGTGCGCAATGGCTCCAGGAATCGCCCGTGCCCGCCACGCGCCGCATCTGCGAGCGTGCGCAGCGCAGCCTCAAGGAGAGGTAGGCGCCTGCCGGCCCGCCAGCCGCTCGCAGTCGGGCTTGACGCAGCGCCCGTAGAGGATGTGGGAGTGCTCCACGATGGCAAAGCCATGCGAGCGCGCCAGCAGCTTCTGGCGCTGCTCGATCACCGCATCGTGGAACTCCTGCACCAGGCCGCAGCGTGTGCAGATCAGGTGGTCATGGTGCTCGCCGTCATCGAGTTCATAGACCGCCTTGCCCGCCGCAAAGCGCTGCTGGCGCAGCAGCCCGGCCTGCTCCAGCTGCGCCAGCACGCGGTAGACCGTGGCCAGGCTGGTGCCCCGGCCTTGGTCATGCAGCTGGCGATAGACCTCCTCCGCCGCCAGATGCCGGTCGGCCCCGTGGCGAAAGATGTCCAGCACCCACAGTCGCGCCAGCGTGGCCTTCAGCCCCAGGTTCTTGAGGTCAGCGGAATCGGACATGCAGCCCTCCCGGCCGGTCAGAACTCATTGTGGATGGCCTTGTAGCCGCGCACCAGTTCGTTGTTGGTGCGGACCACGTCCTCGGAGAAATCGCTGGCGTCGGCGGGCACCTGGGCCAGCGTGGACAGGTCGGTCTCCGGGCCTATGCGCGCGGTGGATGGCACATAAAAGCCTGGCGGCAGGTGGCATCCATCGACCACGGCGTTGTAGCGCACCACGCAGCCGTCATCGACCACGCAGTTGAACAGCACGCTGTTGAAGCCGATGAATACCCCATTGCCCACGGTGCAGGGTCCGTGGACGATGGCGCGATGGGCGATCGAGGTGTGCTGCCCCACGCTGACGCGCGCGCCCGACTTGGAGTGGATCACCACCCCGTCCTGGATGTTGGAGTGGGCACCGATCACGATGGGATCGATGTGGCCGTCCGCATCCATCTCGTCGGCACGGATCACCGCATAGGGGCCGATGAAGACGTTCTCCTCCACGATCACCAGTCCGCACAGGATGGCCGTGGGGTCCACGAAGGCGCTGGCATGGATGCGCGGCAGGTCGCCGCGCGGGTTCTTGCGGATCATCCCTTGCGCCTGTTCTTTGCGCCGCCCTGGCGGGCCTTGAAGCGCGGGTTGCTCTTGCAGATGACGTAGATGCGGCCGCGGCGGCGCACCACCTGGCAGTCTCGATGGCGCAGCTTGGCTTCCTTGAGGGACGAGAGCACTTGCATGGAAAACTCCTTGGGTTGTAGACAAACGGGGGCCGGCTCGCGGGTCATGCCCAGGACACGGCGTCGTGCGGATGCAGGCTCTCCATGTGGCGCACATGCACGCGCGGCTGGGCGTAGCTGCCTTCCAGCGCGGCCTGTATGCGGCGCGCCGCATCCTCGACAAACATCAGGTTGCGGCCGTTGAGCGCGGCAAAGGCCTGCTCGTCGGCGCGCTTGACGGCGGTCTGCACGGGCGTGCCCAGCGCCTGCTCCACGCGGGCGATCAGGGGCAGGATGCCCAGGTCGGGCGCATCACAGGCCAGGTCCACGCTGACCTGGGCCTCGCTGCGCTGGCTGTGTGCCGTGGCCAGCGTGCCGTGCCGGCGCAGCCAGGAAGCCACCTGGTCCGGCTCCACCAGCGGCTCGCCCGCAAAGGCCTGCAAAAATCCCTGCTCCAGCAACTGGCGCGACAGTGCCGCCGAGCAGGGGCAGGTCGAGGAATAGCCCACGCCCACCTGCAGCCGCAGCTGGAACACGCCCTGCGCCAGCGTGGCGTCCAGGCGCACGGGATAGGACTTCCAGCCCGACAGATCGTGGGTGACCAGGGCGGGCCGCTGGATCAGCAGGTCCAGCGACAGGCGCAGCCGGGCGCTGCGGCTTTGGCAGTCCAGGTGGCTGTCGATCATGGCCTGCAGCGCATGGCGCAGCGCCAGTGCAGACAGCGCGGATTCCTCGGCCAGGCTGTCCAGTTGCCGGTACAGCCGGGACATGTGTATGCCCTTGACATGGGCCGCAGGAAGATCGACCTGCACATCGGCGCGCGCATGCAGCTCGCGCCAGTAGCCGGGCTCGGCCACGGTCACGGGCAGGTCTATGCCCTGCATGCCCACCCATTGCAGCGGGCTGAGGCTGGGCGCGGGATCGGTCAGGGAAACATCGGGAAGAGGTGCAAGCATTCGGGGCTCCAGGGGCCGCGCCCGCGAGGGCGGCGCGGCAAGCGTTCAATTTCGGCTCAGGGCCGACTCAGGGCCGGCTCGGTACCGGCCGGGCATCAGTTCCATCCGGGAAAGGGGTTGTCCCACTGCGTCCAGGCCTGCGGGCCCATGGCCATTTCCGCATCGGTCAGCAGGCATTCGTCCAGGAGTGCGCGCAGCGCCTGCTCGTCCATGCCCATACCGATCAGCACCAGTTCCTGGCGCGCGTCGCCCACGCCATCGACCCATTTGTCCAGGATGCGCTACGCGG
>NZ_JTKZ01000721.1:0-10637 GCF_000799035.1 Delftia sp. ZNC0008 | reverse complement strand
TGCAGGTCCAGCACCGTGCGCCCCAGGCTCTCGAAGATGCTGCGGTGCTGCGGGTCGGCGGCCAGCCAGGCGTCGAGTTCGCGCTCGTCGGCGCCGGTCCAGTCGGCTTCGCGGCGGCGGGCGAAGTAGTCGGCGGCGCGGGCGTGCAATTGCAGGCGTTGCGGGGTCAGCGTCATTCCCGGCCCTCCCCGTCCGTCGCGGCCTGCGCCAGCAGGCCCTGCATCAGGCGCATGTCTTCGGCGCTGCCGTACTGCACGCGCAGTTCGCAATAGGCCATGGCCAGCGTCACATGGTTGTGCACCATGCGGCGCGAGATGCCCATGCGCTGCGCCACCTCGGTCTGCGTGAGCCCGTCGATGCTGTGCAGCACGAAGGCCTCGCGGCGGCGCTCGGGCAGCTCGGCCATGGCCTGCTCCAGGCGGCACAGGCGCTCGCGGTGGTGCGCCGCCTGCAGGGGGTCCGAGCCTTCGCCGGCCGGCAGTTGCTGCGCCAGTTCCATGTGTTCATCCAGCGAGACCGATTCGCGCCCCGGCGCGCCCGCCGAGCGGCGCCAGGCATCGTGCGATACATGGCGGGCGATCACGCGCAGATAGGGCTCCTGCTCATCGGGCGGCAGGGCCTTGCCCGAGGCCGCATAGCGCACGAAGACCTCCTGCACCGCATCCTCGGCATCCTCGCGGTTGCGCATCTGCCGGCCCAGCAGGCGGCGCAGAGGCTGGTGCCAGCGTGCATACACGCGGGCCAGCAGGGAGGGGGCGGCATCATCGTCCGCGCCAGGCACGCGCGCGCTCACGGGCAGGCTCCCGGCACGGCGGTCTGGACGCGGGCAGGCAGGCCAGCATGGGAAACGGACAGGACGAAGAAGAACGGCACGGGCGGCGATTGTACTGAGAATGGTTCTCATCAACACCCTTGCGGCCGGCACGCGCCATGCGATGCGGGTGCTGCGGATGCCTTACCGGTCCGCTGCCCCATGCAGCGCCACCAGCGTGGGCACCACCCAGTTCGGCGCAGGCTGCGCCGCGTCGAAGCACTGGTCCTCGGACGGCACGGCGATGACGGTCATGCCGGCCTGCCGCGCCGCATGTGTTCCCGAGACCGAGTCCTCGAACACCAGGCAGCGCCCGGCCGGCACGCCCAGGCTTTGCGCCGCGAAGTGGTAGATGTCGGGCGCGGGCTTGCCGCGCACCACCTGCTCGGCCGAGACGATGGCGTCGAACGCCGGCCGCAGGCCCAGCGCATCCAGGGTGTGGTGGCACAAAGACAAAGGAGAGTTCGAAGCCAGCGCCACGCGCCAGCCCAGGGCGCGGCAGGCGCCCAGTGTTTCGCGCACGCCGGGCAGGGCCTGTCCATGCGCGCTGACCAGGGCCGCCACGCGCGCGACCACGCGGCTCTCCAGCTCGCGCTGGCTGGGCCCCTGCCAGGGCCGGTGGGCGTACCAGTGCGCGGCAACCTGCGCCGTGGTCATGGGCGCCGTCACGCGGGACATCTCGGCCGTGATGTCGATGCCGACCTCGGCAAAGGACTCGCGTTCGGCACGCTTCCAGAAGGGCTCGGAGTCTATGAGCAGGCCGTCCATGTCGAAGATGGCGGCGCCGAATCCGGCCTGGCCAAGGCCTGCGAACGAGGGAGCGGCTTCAGGAATTTGCATGGCGCGCATGCTAGCGCAGGCGGCAAGTGAAAGCAGTTGCTGTTAGCCTGTGCCGGCTGGCGATGGATGCAGATGCATGCGATTGCCAGCCCTTCACAATCCTTAGCGAGCCCGCAATGACCAGCCCCCTGTACACCGCCTCCATTCCCGTCCTGCAGCAGATGCTGAAGGCCCTGTCCGACGTGCTCAAAAAGGCCGAGGAACACGCCGCGCAGAAGAACATCGATCCCGACGCCCTGCTGCAGGCCCGCCTGTTCCCCGACATGTTCCCGCTGGTGCGCCAGGTGCAGATTGCTGCGGACTTCGCCAAGGGCATCGCCTCGCGCCTGGCCGGCGCCGAGGTGCCTTCGTGGCCCGACACGCAGACCAGCTTTGCCGAACTGCAGGCGCTGATCGCCAAGGCGCTGGACCATGTGGGCTCGTTCGCACCCGAGCAGTTCGCGCAAAGCGAGTCCCGCGAGATCGTGCTGCGCCCCGGCACGCCCAAGGAAAAGAAGCTGACCGCCAGCGCCTACCTGCTGCACTACGGCCTGCCGCAGTTCTTCTTCCATGTGACCACCGCCTATGCCCTGCTGCGCCACAACGGCGTCGAGGTCGGCAAGCGCGACTACATGGGCAGCTACTGAGCGTGCCGGGGCCGGTCTGGCCAGCGCTTCACTGCGCGGCCAGATCCCGGCCTCGCGTCTCCGGCAGGCACATGGCAAACAACACCACCATCACGTAGCCCGCCGTGGCGCAGATGCCGATGGCCATGCCCAGCGACAGGCCCAGCCGGTCGCTGAGCACGCCCACCAGCGCAGGGAAGGTGGCCCCGATGCCGCGGCCGAAGTTGTAGCAAAAGCCCTGGCCGGAGCCGCGCAGTTCGTTGGGGAACAGCTCGGCCAGGAAGGCTCCGGCGCCGCTGAAGATGCCCGACATGAAAAAGCCCAGCGGAAAGCCCAGCACCAGCATCCAGGCATCGGTGATGGGCAGCAGCGTATAGGCATAGGCCAGGCTGCCGGCGCCGATGGCGAACAGCGTGAAGGCCAGGCGCCGGCCCAGCCGGTCGGAGGCGTAGGCACCGCACAGGTAGCCTGCAAAGGCGCCGAAGATGAACATGAACTGGTAGCCGCCCGAGCCCAGCACCGTCAGGTGGCGCTCGTTCTTCAGGAAGGTGGGCAGCCACACGGCAATGGCGTAGTAGCCGCCCTGCATGCCGGTGAACATCAGGCTGGCCAGCACCGTGGTCTTGAGCATGCCGCCCTTGAAGATGTCCAGGAAGTGCCCGCTGCGCTCGCCCCGGCCCACGGCGGCGCGGGTCTTCAGGTAGACCTCGGGGTCCTTGACGGTGCGGCGTATGTACAGGATCAGCAGGGCCGGCAGCAGGCCCAGCAGGAACATGGCCCGCCATGACATCTCGGGCGGCAGAAACGAGAACAGCGCCATGGACACCAGCACGGCCGCGCCCCAGCCTATGGACCAGCTGCTTTGCACCAGGCCCACCGCCTTGCCCCTGAAGGCCGGCCGTATGGTCTCGGCGATCAGCACCGAGCCCACGGCCCACTCGCCGCCAAAGCCCAGGCCCTGCAGCGTGCGGGCCAGCAGCAGTTGGCCCGGTGTCTGCGCCAGGCCGCAGGCGAAGGTGAAAAGCGCGAACACGAGGATGGTCCACTGCAGCACGCGCACACGCCCGTAGCGGTCCGCCAGGATGCCGGCCATCCAGCCGCCGATGGCCGAGGCCACCAGGGTCGAGGTGCCGATCAGGCCGACCTCGGTCTTGCTCATGCCCCACAGCGACAGCAGGATCGGCGTGACCAAGGGCAGCGTGTAGTAGTCGAAGGAATCGACCGCGTAGCCGCCGAACGAGGCCGTCAGTGCGCGTTTTTCCCGGGGTTCGAGCTGGCCCAGCCAGCTGCCCTGCGACTGTTCGCCAGCCAGGGGCTTGGCATTGTCAAGGCTTGTCATTTTTCAGTCTCCTTGCGCTTCGGTATGCAGAAGCGTCTTGCCTTCAATGGCATTGCATCGGTGATGAACCAGGCCTGGCCGGGCGGCCCTCATCCACCACCCGGACAGACCCCTGCAGGCGGCGTGTCAGGCCGCCGTTCCGTAGCCGCCGCCCCCCGGCGTGCAGACCTCGAACACATCGCCGGGCTGCATCTGCACGGCGCCGATGTGCTCCAGCGCCTCGACCTGGCCATCGGCGCGCAGCACACGGTTGATGCCCGGCTGTCCCGGCTGGCCGCCCGCCATGCCGAAGGCCGGGTTCAGGCGTCCGTTGGACAGGATGCTGGCCGTCATGGCTTCCAGGAAGCGCACGCGCCGCACACCGCCGCTGCCCCCATGCCAGCGCCCGCTGCCGCCCGAGCCTTCGCGGATGGCATAGCTGTCCAGCATGACGGGGAAGCGGAACTCCAGCACCTCCGGATCTGTCAGGCGCGAATTGGTCATGTGCGTCTGGACGACGCTGGTGCCGTTGAACCCGCGCTCCACCCGGCCCTCGGCGTCCAGCACCGCGCCCGCGCCGCTGCCGCCGGCAATGGTTTCGTAGTACTGGTGGTGCGCATTGCCGAAGGTGAAGTTGTTCATGGTGGGCTGGCTGCCCGCCATCACGCCCAGCGCGCCGAACAGCGCATTGGTGATGCAGGTGGAGGTCTCCACGTTGCCCGCCACCACCGAGGCCGGTGCATTGGGGTTGAGCATGCAGCCCTGGGGAATGATGACCTTCAAAGGCTTGAGGCAGCCCGCGTTGAGCGGAATGTCGTCGTCCACCAGCGTGCGGAACACATAGAGCACGGCCGCCATGCACACGGCGCGCGGCGCATTGAAGTTGTTGGTCTGCTGGACGCTGGTGCCCGAGAAATCGATGACGGCACTTCGCTCGGCCGTATCGACGGTGACGGCCACGCGGATCTGCGCGCCGTTGTCCAGCGGCAGCGTGAACTGCCCGTTCCTGAGCCGCGTGATGACGCGGCGCACCGACTCCTCTGCGTTGTCCTGCACATGGCCCATGTAGGCCTGCACCACGGGCAGGCCGAACTGCGCCACCATCTTGTGCAGCTCCTGCACGCCTTTTTCATTGGCCGCGATCTGGGCCTTCAGGTCGGCCAGGTTCTGCTGCGGGTTGCGGCTCGGGTACTCGCCGCTTTGCAGCAGCTCGACCATCTCCTGGGCGCGCAGCACGCCGCGATCGACCAGCTTGAAGTTGTCGATCTGCACGCCCTCTTCCTCGATGCGCGTGGAAAACGGCGGCATGGAGCCCGGCGTGATGCCGCCCACATCGGCATGGTGGCCCCGGCTGCCGACGTAGAAGGTCGGAGATGCCTCGCCGGCGATATGGACCGGCGTGATGACGGTGATGTCCGGCAGATGGGTGCCGCCCTGGTAGGGGTCGTTGAGCACGTAGACATCGCCCTGGGCCATGCGCCCGGCATTCCTGCGGATCACCGTCTGGATGCTTTCGCCCATGGAGCCCAGATGGACGGGCATGTGCGGCGCGTTGGCGATGAGATGGCCCCGGGCATCGAACAGCGCGCAGCTGAAATCCAGCCGCTCCTTGATGTTCACCGAATAGGCGGTGTTCTGCAGCTGCAGGCCCATCTGCTCGGCGATGTTCATGAACAGGTTGTTGAAGACCTCCAGCAGCACAGGGTCCACCGTCGTGCCGGCCGCGTACTCGACCTTGCGCGGCACCACCCGGTCCAGCACCAGGTGATCCAGCCCGGTGAGCCTGGCCGACCAGCCAGGCTCGATCACGGTGGTGGCGTTGCGCTCGGCGATGATGGCCGGGCCGGCAATGACGTCGCCGGGCCGCAGGTCCTCGCGCACCACCAGGGCCGCGCCATGCCAGGCGCCGCCGGAGTACATGCGCACGGTTTCGCGGCGCGGATGCTCGCGCGGCGGATGCTCCGGCAGCACCGGCTCGCCGGGCGCATCGCCCGCAATCACGGCTTCGACCGACACGGCTTCCACCACCAGGCCCTTGCCCGCCATCAGAAAGGCGAAACGCTGGCGGTAGGCCGACTCGAAAGCCGACTGAATGCCCGGCAGGGAGCCAAAGGGCACGACCAAGGCGGAATCGGAGCCCTCGTAGCGCACATGCACGTTGTGCCGCACCTGCACAGGGCCTGCGCCGACCTGCCGGCGCTCCAGCTCCGCCTGCGCGCCCGTGCCCAGCGCATCCAGGCATTCGGCGATCAGCGGCAGGGCCTCGGCAGTCAGCGCCAGCTCCATGGCCTGCTCGCGGATCACGGTCTGGTCCGCCAGGCCCATGCCGTAGGCGCTGAGCACGCCGGCCAGCGGATGCACGAACACGCGGGACATGCCCAGCGCATCGGCCACCAGGCAGGCATGCTGGCCGCCCGCGCCGCCGAAGCACTGCAGCGTATAGCGCGTGACGTCATAGCCGCGCGCCACGCTGATCTTCTTGATGGCGTTGGCCATCTGCTGCACGGCGATGCGGATGAAGCCCTCGGCCACGTCCTCGGGAGTGCGCCCCGTCTGCCGCGCCAGTTCCTCGAAGCGGACACGCACGGCCTCGCCGTCCAGTCGCTCGTTGGCGGCAGGCCCGAACACGCTGGGAAAGTAGCGCGGCTGGACCTTGCCGACCATCACGTTCGCATCGGTCACGGCCAGGGGACCGCCGCGGCGATAGCTCGCCGGGCCGGGATGGGCACCCGCGCTCTCGGGTCCCACGCGGAACCGCGAACCGTCATAGGCCAGCACCGAGCCGCCGCCGGCGGCCACGGTGTGGATGCTCATCATCGGCGCGCGCATGCGCACGCCGGCCACCTGGGTCTCGAACTCGCGCTCGAAGGCGCCTGCATAGTGGCTGACGTCGGTGGATGTGCCACCCATGTCGAAACCGATGACCCTGTCGTGCCCGGCCAGGCCCGCCGTGCGCGCCATGCCCACGATGCCTCCGGCCGGCCCGCTCAGGATGGCGTCCTTGCCCTGAAAACTGCCCGCGTCGGACAGCCCTCCGCAAGACTGCATGAAGAACAGCCGCACTCCCGGCATCTCTGCAGCCACCTGCTGCACATAGCGGCGCAGGATGGGAGACAGGTAGGCATCGACCACCGTGGTATCGCCCCGGCTCACGAACTTCATCAGCGGACTGGTCTCGTGCGAAGTGCTGACCTGCGTGAAACCCAACTGCCGCGCAATGCGCGCCGCCATCTGCTCATGCCGCGTATGGCGGTAGCCATGCATGAAGACGATGGCCACGCTGCGCAGGCCGCGCGCATGGGCTGCGGCCAACGCCGTGTGCAGGTGCAGCCCGTCCAGCTCGCGCAGCACCTTCCCATGGGCATCCACACGTTCCACGGCCTCGACCACCTCGCTGTAGAGCAGTTCGGGCAACTGGATATGGCGGTCGAACAGTCGCGGACGGTTCTGGTAGGCGATGCGCAGCGCATCGCGAAAGCCCCGCGTGGTCACCAGCAGCGTGGGCTCGCCCTTGCGCTCCAGCAGCGCATTGGTGGCCACCGTGGTGCCCATCTTCACGCACTCCACCTGATCGGCGGGGACCGGCTCGCCCGGCGCCAGCCCCAGCAGGTGGCGGATGCCGGCCACGGCCGCGTCCCGGTACTGCTCGGGGTTCTCCGACAGCAGCTTGTGCGTGACCAGGCTGCCATCGGGCCGCTTGCCCACGATGTCGGTGAATGTGCCGCCACGGTCTATCCAGAATTGCCAGCGCCTGTCATGGGGAGTGGAGCGTTCTTGCATGGTGTCGGAACCCGTTTGTCTCGAAGTTGAAGTCAGGAAAACCGTGGCCTGGAGCACGGCCCTCCGCCGGTGCCCACCACTGGCGTCCAATCTAAAAGTGCCCCTGGACCGCGTCCATCGAGAAGTTTTCGCCCCCTCTGTTCACGAAAACTGAACAGGAGCGGCCCCTTGCCGGCCAGCGACGCAAAGAAAAAGGCCCGCCGAAGCGGACCCATGCCAGGCAGGCAGGCCGTCAGAACGCGGCCAGATGGCTGTTGCGCAACTCCGTCACCAGCATGTGGCCCGGCTCGTGCGTGATGGCGAATGGCAGGGCCGCCGAGCGTATGGCCTGCTGGGGCGTCACGCCGCAGGCCCAGAACACGGGAATCTCTCCCGGCCTGAGCGCCATGGGCTCGCCGAAGTCCGGCCTGTCGATGTCGGCAATGCCTATCTGCGCGGGATCGCCCAGGTGCACGGGCGCCCCATGCACGCTGGGAAAGCGCGAAGTCACCTGGATCGCACGGATGGCCTGGGCGGCCGTCATGGGCCGCATGCTGACCACCATCCGGCCACCGAACCGGCCCGCCTGGCCGTTGGCAATGTCGGTGATGAACATGGGCGCGCCCCGGCCTTCATCGATGTGGCGCACGGGCACGCCCGCCTCGCGCAGCGCGTCCTCGAAGGAGTAGGAGCAGCCGATGACGAAGCCCACCAGGTCGTCGCGCCACAGCTCCGTGAGGTCATTCACCTGCTCGGCCCTGTGACCATCGCGAAACACCCAGTACGAGGGCAGGTCGGTCTTCAGATCGATATCGCCCAGTTCGGGCACGCGGCTGCTGCCGGGCTCGGTCACGCCGATCAGCGGGCAGGACTTGGGGTTGAGGCGAGCAAAGCGCAGGAACTCCTCGCTGCACTCGCGCGGCAATATCGCCAGGTTGCCCTGGGTGTAGCCGGGGCACTGCCCGGCCGTCTGCCCGCGAAAGCGGCCGGCGCGCACCTCCTGTCGGAACTCGGTCGGATGGGTCCAGTGCGTCATGGGTGAGCCTCTATTGAGTGGAGATGCCTCCCAATGTAAAAAGCAGCAGGCCACCGGTCCACTCAGGAATTGTGCGCAGCCTCTCCCAGAAAAACTGAACAGCCACCGCAGCCCGCGCAGACCCCCATGAACATCCGCTTTCTGGAAACCTTTGTGCTGCTGGCACGCATCGGCAGCGTGCGCCGCGTGGCCGAACTGGTCCACGCCAGCCCCGGCGCCGTCTCCATGCGCATACGCGGGCTGGAGTCGGACCTGGGCGTGACCCTGTTCCACTGGGACCGCAAGACGCTGCAGATCACCGACGCCGGCGCCCGGCTGCTGCGGCATGCGGAGGCCGTCATTGAAGCCGCACGCACCCTGGAGCGTGCCGCCAGGTCCGACGACGCCATCGGCTGCCGCCTGCGGGTCGGCGTGCTGGAGACGGCGGTACACACCTTCCTGCCCGAATTCGTCAAGGCGATGGGCGCCAGCCTGCCGCACATCGAGCTGGACCTGACCGTCGATCTGAGCACCCACCTGTCGGAGCAGATGATGCGGCGCGACCTGGACCTGATCGTGCGCACCGGCAGCGGCGTGGACCCCCAGTTCGCCGTGGTCGAAAACCTGCTGGAGGTGCCCGTGCACTGGATTGCCAGGCGGGGCCTGGTGCCCAGGAAGGATGGACTGCACAAGGCGCTGGGCAAGCAATTGCTGACACAGATGCGCGGCACCGGCCCCTACGAGCAGGCCGTGGCCATGGCACAGCAACTGGCCGTGCAAAGCGGCATGGTCTCCAGCGATCTGCGCATCTCGGGATCGCCCTCGCTGGCGGCCCTGGTCTCGCTGGTGCGCGAGGGCCTGGGCGTCGCCATCATGCACGGCATGCTGGTGGCGCCGCAGCTGGCAAGCGGGGAGCTGGTGGAGCTGGATCTGCCCACGCCGCCCTCCTTTCGCATCACCACCTGGTACCCCAAGAGCCCGCCGCCCGGCGTCACCGACACCGCCCAAGTGCTGCGCCGCGTCTGCAAGAGCTACTGCAAGCGGGTCAGCCCGCATCTGGTGCGGTACATCGGCTAGGGCGCGGATGCCGGCGGCGGCTCCTGCCCGTGCAACAGCGCCAGAAAGCTGGCGGCCGCCTGGCTCAGCGGCCGGTCGCGGCGCACCAGGCTGCCGTAGGACTGCAGGTTGCGGCGCATGCGGTAGGGCAGGATGCGGACCATGCCGTGCTCGGCATGGTCGCGGGCCACGGCCTGCGGTATCACGGCCACCAGATCGGAGTTGCGCACCAGGTTCATGGTGGTGAGGATGGAGCCCGTCTCGATCAGGCCGCGCGGCAGCGGCAGGCCGTGGGCCTGGAACTCCTGGTCGATCAGCGCGCGCATGGGACTGCCCGGCGGCTGCAGCACCCAGCCATGGGCCTGCAGCTGCGCAAAGCTCACGCTGCGGGCACGCGCCAGCGGATGGCCGCAGCCCGCGATGATGGACAGGGCCTCATCATCGAGCGAGCAAAACCGGTGATCCGCGTCGGACGGCCCGGCCGGACGGCCCACCACCACCTCCAGCACCCCGTCCTGCAACTGCGCCAGCAGCCGGTCGCTGGTGTCCACGGCCACCTCGATGGACAACAGCGGCCACTGGCGCTTGAGCGCCAGCAGCGCCTGCGTGAGGCGG
The DNA here is from genome assembly GCF_000799035.1 of Delftia sp. ZNC0008. Classification (NCBI taxonomy): domain Bacteria; kingdom Pseudomonadati; phylum Pseudomonadota; class Betaproteobacteria; order Burkholderiales; family Comamonadaceae; genus Delftia; species Delftia sp. ZNC0008. The sequence continues at coordinate 618 of NZ_JTKZ01000721.1, read as the reverse complement.
CCCGGCGACGCCGCCATGATGCTGCCCACGGCCAGCCGCCCCGCGCTGCCTTCGCGCAGTTCCTGCAGCTCGCGGTTCAGCGCCTCCATGCCGCCGCGCAGGTGGCGGAAGTAGCCCGTCACGCGCTCGCCGGCGGCGTTCAGTTGCAGGCCGCGGCCCACGCGCTCGAACAGCGGCAGGCCCAGCGCGCCTTCCAGCTCATGCAGCATCTTGGTGGCCGCCGGCTGGCTCAGGCCCAGCCGGGCTGCAGCGCCGCGCAGCGTCCCCTGCTCCTCTATGGCCAGCATCAGCGCCACCTGCCGCATGCGCAGGCGGTTGAGCAGTTGCGGCGTGCTGTCCCTGCGGTCGATGGAGCCCATGGAAGTCCCTTTGAATTGATTGCCTGGAGTTATCCATTCATCAGCAATTTTCAGTTTACGGCAATCAATTGCCTGCCTAGCATGGGCCCACAACAAAAGCACCGGAGACAAGACATGCAACGCCGCATCCTGCTGGCCGCAGCCGCCCTGCTGCCCTCGCTCGCCACCGCTCAAACCCCGCCAACCCCGCCCGACTGGCCCGCGCGGCCCGTGCGCATGCTGGTGGGCTCGGCCCCGGGCGGCGGCACGGATGCCATGG
>NZ_JTKZ01000331.1:0-7326 GCF_000799035.1 Delftia sp. ZNC0008 | reverse complement strand
ATCCGTGAGCGTGCGCCGGGGAAAGCGCAGCGCGGCCACGCCCAGCCGCGCGTGCAGCCAGTCGGCATCGACAAACAGCATGCGGTAGGACCATGGCGCGCCGGGGTCGGGATTGCAGGCATGCCAGGCGCCGGGCTCGATCAGCACCACGCCGCCCGCCTCCACGGGCTGCGGGCCGTGGGCATGGTGGAACACGGTGCGGCCCGTGTCCACGATGCCTATCGAATACTCGGCATGCATGTGGAGCCGAAAGCAATGCGGCGAGCGCGCGCTGTCGCGCAGCTCGGCCCAGGGAGCGGCCGGATGGCGGTGGAATCGGTGGGGAGAGGCTGAAGTCATGGCGGCCAGCCATCATGCCAGCATGGCCGCCACGCTGGCGACCAGCAGCAGGGCCAGCAGGCGGTGGAACAGGCGCTGGCGGCGTTCGGTGCGCAGCCAGCCCGAAAGCAGCTGCCCCAGCAGCGCCCAGCTGCCGACCCCCACCAGGCAGGCCAGCAGCGAGATGGCGCAAAACTGCAGCAGCGCCCACGGCGCATTCGCATGGGGCAGCACGAACAGGCCCACGCCGGCCAGCGCCACCAGCCAGGCCTTGGGGTTGAGCGTCTGCACGGCCGTGCCCTGCAACAGCGCTTGCAGCAAGGCCTGCAGCGTGCGCTGCGATCCGGCCTGCTGCTGCGCACCGGCCTGGCCCACAGGCGCGTTGGCCAGCCGCCAGGCCAGCCACAGCAGATAGGCGGCGCACAGCCACTGTGCGGCCGCAGACAGTTGCGGCAGCGTCTGCAGCAGCCACCGTGCGCCCTGGCCCATGACCCAGACCACGGCCGCATAGCTGGCGCTGGCGCCCAGCACATAGGCGGCAGAGACCAGGCGCGAGCGGGCTGCGCCGTGGCGCAGGGCCAGCACATTGACGGGGCCGGGCGTGATGGCACCCACGAGGGTGAAGACGCCCATGGCGAGCAGCGAGGAGGACATGAGATTTCGCGCGGACGCAGGACTGCACAAGGCACGCAGTCTCGTCCCGCACGCCGGCCCTGTATTGAACGCAATTGCGGGGCGCCGGCATGTCCGTCACAGCCTCTAGGGGAGCATGGCGTAGGCCACGATCTCCAGCTTCATGCCCGGCACCACCAGCGCCGAAATCCCCATGCTGGAGCGGTTGGGATAGGGTGCCTCGAAGAACTCGCGGTACACGGCGTCGATGGCCGGCATGTCGGCCACGTCGGTCATGTAGATCAGCACCTGGGTCACATGCGCCAGCGTGCCGCCTGCGGCCTGCAGCGCGTTGCGCAGGTTGGTGAAGGTCAGGCGCGCCTGCTGTTCGATGGGGCCGGTGTCGATGCTGCCGTCGGGCCGCACGGGGCCGTGGGCCGTGAACAGCATCTGGCCGCTGGCCTTGACGGCCCAGGAGAAGGGCTGCTTGAGCGGCGGCAGTCCCACGTCGATGATTTGCTTCATGGATTTCCTTGTGTTTTGACTACATGCGAAGGCATGGTGTTCTTGCGCCGGAAACTTGGCGCGGCCCATCGGCGGACGCCGAGCAAGGGCCTAGGCCGGCCGCGCCGCCCCGCAGCGATGGTGTCGTCCCGCGCCCGCGCAGCGAGAGCGGGGGAAGCGGCAAAGCCGCTCAGGGGTCACAGTTTCGTTCTCACGGACCAGATTTCGGGGAACAGCACCACGTCCAGCATCTTGCGCAGATAGCTGACGCCGCCCGTGCCGCCCGTGCCGCGCTTGAAGCCGATGACGCGCTCCACCGTGGTCACATGGCGAAAGCGCCACAGGCGGAAGGCGTCCTCGATGTCGGCGAGCTTTTCGCCGAGCTGGTACAGGTCCCAGTGCGACTGCGGGTCGCGGTAGACCTGGGCCCAGGCGGCCTCGACCTCGGGGCTGGCCGTGTAGGGCAGGGTCCAGTCGCGCTCCAGGTGCCGGGCAGGAATGGCCAGCCCCTGGCGTGCCAGCAGGCGCAGGGCCTCGTCGTACAGGGAAGGTGCGCGCCATGCGGCCTCCACCCGCGCCAGCAGGTCCGGGCGGTGGGCATGGGGCTGGAGCATGGCGGCGTTCTTGTTGCCCAGCGCGAACTCGATGCAGCGGTACTGGTAGCTCTGGAAGCCGCTGGAGCTGGCGAGATACGGGCGCATGGCCGTGTACTCGGTAGGCGTCATGGTGGCCAGCACGGACCAGGCGCCGACCAGCTGCTCCATGATGCGGCTCACGCGGGCCAGCATCTTGAAGGCATCTGCATGGCGGTCGGCCGCCACGGCGGCCGTGGCCGCGCCCAGCTCGTGCAGCATCAGCTTCATCCACAGCTCGCTGGTCTGGTGCTGGATGATGAACAGCAACTCGTCATGCGTGGGCGACAGCAGTTGCTGTGCGCCCAGGATGGCGTCCAGCTGCAGGTAGTCGCCATAGCTCATGGACTGGCTGAAATCCAGCTGCGCCCTTTCCTCGGCGACGATGCGCTCGGTCAGGCCGCCATGGACGGGGCAGCCGCTCATTGCGGCGACTCCAGCACCGTGGCAATGGCGTCGGCCACGTACTGCACGTTGGCGCCGGACAGGCCCGACATGCACATGCGGCCCGAGCGGATCAGGTACACGCCATGCTCGTCGCGCAGGCGGTGGACCTGGGGCTCGGTGATGCCTGTGTAGCTGAACATGCCGCGCTGGGTCAGCAGGAAGCCGAAGTCGCGCCGCTCGCCAAAGCGCTCCTGCAGCGCGCCGTGCAGCTGGGCGCGCATGTCCTTGATGCGCCCGCGCATCTGCGCCAGCTCCTGTGCCCATTGGGCGCTCAGCTCGGGCGATGCCAGCACCTGCTGCACCAGGCGTGCGCCACGGGTGGGTGGCGAGGAATAGTTGCTGCGCACCGTGGCCTTGAGCTGGCCCAGCACATTGCCGGCCGTGGACGCGTCGTTGCAGACCACGCTGAGGCCGCCCACGCGTTCGCCATACAGCGAGAAGTTCTTGGAAAACGAATTGGCCACGAAGGCCTGGGCGCCCGCGTCGGCCAGGGCGCGCACGGACCAGGCGTCTTCATCGAGCCCATCGCCAAAGCCCTGGTAGGCCATGTCCACGAAGGGGATCAGGCCGCGCTCCACGATCACCGGGATCAGTTGCTGCCACTGCTCGCGCGACAGGTCCACGCCCGTGGGGTTGTGGCAGCTGGCATGCAGCAGCACCACGCTGCCCGAGGGCAGTTCGCGCAGCGTCTGCAGCATGGCGTCGAAGCGCAGGCTGCCCGTGGCCGCGTCGTAGTAGGGATAGCTGTGGGTGCGCAGTCCCGCGCCCTGGAAGATGGCCAGGTGGTTGTCCCAGGTGGGATCGCTGAGCCAGACCTCGGCGCCGGGGAAATAGTGCTGGATGAAGTCCGCGCCCAGCTTGAGCGCGCCCGAGCCGCCCAGGGTCTGCACGGTGGCGATGCGCTGACTGCGCACGGCCTCATGACCGGCGCCGAACACCAGGTCCTGCACCAGCTGGCGGTAGGGAGCAATGCCTTCGATGGGCAGGTAGCCGCTGGGGCTTTGCTCGCGGGCCAGGGCATCGCCAGCCTGGCGCACGCAGTCCAGCACGGGCAGGCGGCCGGCCTCGTCGAAATACAGGCCGATGCTCAGGCTGACCTTGTCGGCGCGTGGGTCCTGCTGAAAGGCCTCCATCAGCGACAGGATGGGATCACCGGGGTAGGGCGGGACGTGGCTGAACATCGAGGCGCGGGCGGTATCGAGGGGGGCAAGAGTCGTCATGTGTCTAAGGCAGAGAGAGAAACGGGAGGCCGGATGTCACCGGGCGGGAACCTGGGCTTGGGTGGATGTTGGGGTCTGGGGTGGGGTTGGGGTCTGAGGGGAGGGCTGGCCGGCCGGCCGGCGATACCAGATGGCGTAGACGGCGGCCAGCAGCAGCAAAAAGGGCAGGCCCGTGAGCACGGTCAGGCGGAATACGTCGGTGAACAGCGTGGACACCAGGGCGGCCAGCATCAGCGCCGCGCCCAGCAGCGTCAGCACCGGAAAGCCCCACATGCGAAAGGCCAGCGGCTTGTTGCCCTGGCGCACCCAGTGGATGCGGAAGAACAGGTGGGTCACGAAAATCATGAACCACGTGAACATGGCGCCGAACATGGCCACGGCCATCATCAGCATGAAGGACTGCTCGGGATTGATGATGTTGAACAGCGTGGCCACGGCAATGCCCAGGCAGGACAGCAGCAGCGCCGGCAGCGGCACGCCGCGCGAGTTCACGCGGCCCAGCACGGCGGGCGCATGGCCGGCGCGCGAGAGGCTGAACATCATGCGGGTGGTGATGTACAGCTGGCTGTTCATGGCCGACAGGGCGGCCACCAGCACCACGAAATTGACCACGCTGGCCGCGCCGGGCAGGCCAATGATCTCCATCACCTTGACGAAGGGGCTGCCCTCCTTGCCGGCGGCCGACCACGGCACGATGGCCAGCATCAGCGCGATCGTGGCCAGGTAGAACACCACCAGGCGCACCATGGTGGAGCGGAAGGCGCTGGTGACGGCGCGCTGCGGGTCCTTGGCCTCGCCGGCGGCCACCGCGATCATCTCGATGCTCAGGTAGCTGAAGATGGCGATGATCACGCCCACCCAGGTCCCCCACAGGCCGTTGGGGAAGAAGCCGCCGTTGTTGACGTAGTTGGCAAAGCCCACGCCGTCCGGACGGGCGCCGAACACCACCCAGGCGCCGACCACGATAAAGGCCGCGATGGCGATGATCTTGATCATGGAGAAGCTGTACTCCACGGCGCCGAAGGCCTTGACGCTCATCATGTTCACGCCGATGAGCGCGCCCGAGAAGATCACCACCCAGGCCCAGCGCGGCACCTCGGGGAACCAGTAGCCCATGTACAGGCCCACGGCCGTCACCTCGGTGCCCACGGCCAGCACCACGCAGGCCCAGTAGGCATAGCGGACCATGAAGCCGGCCATCGGGCTGATGTAGTGCTCGGCATAGGCGCCGAACGAGCCCGAGGTCGGGTGGGCCACCGTCATCTCGGCCAGGCAGCCCATGAGCAGCAGCGAGATCACTGCGCCGATGGCATAGCTGATCAGCACGCTGGGCCCGGCAAAGCCGATGGCAAAGCCGCTGCCCAGGAACAGGCCGGTGCCGACGGCACCGCCGATGGCGATCATGGTCATCTGTCCGGCGGACAGCTGCTGTTGGAGTCCGGCTTCGCGCTGGACGATGTCTTCGAAGGCTGGCATGGGTTGTTGTCTCCGTTGCTGTGGGGGGCTTCGGAGGCGGATGCTATGGACGGCCTTCGCGGGACGTTTAGTAGTTATCCCTAAATCGACTTGATCTTGGATAAGTTATTCTGTGAAACATGAATTCATAGGTGGTTTATGCCAATCGACATCGACAGAACGGACCGGCTGCTGATCCGCGCCCTGCAGGACAACGCGCGGCTGACCTCGGGGGAGCTGGCGCAGCGTGTGCATTTGTCGCAGTCACCGTCATGGCGGCGCATCAAGCGGCTGGAGGACGAGGGCGTGATCACCGGCTACCACGCCGCGCTGAGCCGGCGCGCCATAGGTTTTGGCGTGCTGGCCTTCGTGATGGTGGGCATAGACCACCAGAACGAGGAGTCCTCGCGCCATTTCCAGGAAGCGGTCTGCGCCATTCCCGAGGTCGTGATGTTCCATGGCATCTCGGGGCCGGAGGACTTCCTGCTGGTCGTCGTGGCGCGCGATCTCGACGCCTATTCCGATCTGCTGCTCAGCCGCCTGCACCGGCTGCCCGGCGTGCGCCAGGTGCACACGCATTTCTCGCTGCAGGAATTCAAGGGACAGCTGGCGGGGCTGCCGGTGGAATGACGGCTGGTGGCGCCTGGCAGGCTGCTAGAGCAGGCCGCTGTCCAGCGCCTGCATGCCATGGCGCACGCGCACGCGGTTGCAGGCATCGCTGCCGGCGGCGAACTCGCGGCAGGGCGAGGGGCGCCATTCATAGATGCCGCAATGGGCCTTCTCGCCCACCTTGCCGACCAGGGCCGCGCAGCGGGGACGCGCCCAGTCGGTTCCGCGCATGCGGCAGGTGTGGTCGGTGACTTCCTCGGCCAGCCCGGCTGGCACGCGGCCGCCCTGCGCCTGCGACTCGTGCACGGAAAAGTCCACGCGAAACGATGCGCAGCAGGCGCCGCAGCTCAGGCAGGGATGGGTCATGGCGTGGGGAGGGGAGTGCGCAAAGGCCGTGTCGGCGTCGGCCGCCATTGTGCCGCGCGCCGCCCGCCTGGGCCCGCCAGGGGGCAAAGCCGGGAACGCAAAACCCTGTCCCGCACTCCGATACCATGCGCGGTCCCGCCGCCCGGGTTCGATCAAAATCAAAATGAGAATAAAAATCAATTGATACAACACGCCATGCATTCGATGAACCCCGCGACGGACGCTGCGGCTCCGTCCACGCTGTCCGCGCCTCCCATGTCCTCCTCTGCTGCCGTTGCCGCCGTTGCTGCCACCACGGCCATCACCCTTGATGCCCTGCCCCGCCAGGTATCGGCGCGCGTGGTCGAGCTCCATGCCGCACGCGATGCCAGCGAGCAGGAACTGCTGCTGCGGCTCATGGAGATCGGCTTTCTGCCCGGCGAGCCCGTGCGCATCCTGGCCGCGGGCTTTCCGGGCGACGACCCGCTGGCCGTGCGCGTGGGCCAGACCACGTTCGCTTTGCGCCGCCATGAGGCGGCCCTGGTGCGCGTGGCGCCGGAGGCGGTGGCATGAGCGCGTCGTCCTCTCCCAAACTCATCCAGCCGCTGCAGCCTGCCCAGGGCGGCGGCGGCAGCGGTGATTCCGCACTGCGCCTGGCCCTGCTGGGCAATCCCAACTGCGGCAAGACGGCGCTGTTCAACCTGCTGACCGGCGCACGCCAGAAGGTGGCCAACTACGCGGGCGTGACCGTGGAGCGCAAGGAAGGCTGGCTGAGCACGGCCAGCGGCCGGCGCGTGCGCGTGCTGGACCTGCCGGGCACCTACAGCCTGCATGCGCACAGCGAGGATGAGCGCATCACGCGCGACATCGTCTCGGGTCGCCATGCGCGCGAGGCGCCGCCCGAACTGCTGGTCTGCGTCACCGACGCCACCCATCTGCGCCTGAACCTGCGCCTGGTGCTGGAGGCCCAGCGCCTGGGCCTGCCCATGCTGCTGGTGCTCAACATGAGCGACATGGCCAGGCGCCAGGGCATCGATATCGACCGCGAGGCGCTGTCACGCGCCCTGGGCATGCCCGTGCTGTCCACGGTGGGCGTTCGCCAGGACGGCGCGCGCGAACTGCTGCAATGGCTGGACGGCCCCGAAGCCCGCGCCCTGGCGGCGCCGCAGCTGCAGGCCACGCGG
>NZ_JTKZ01000011.1:1587-2694 GCF_000799035.1 Delftia sp. ZNC0008 | reverse complement strand
ACGCCGGCGATGGCCTGCGCCACGGCGGCCGGCAGGTCCTCGGCGCGCACCGCTGCCGCATAGCTGCCGGGCCTGCGCGATTGCACGCCGCGCAGCATGCGCGTGCGCGTGGCAGCCGGGCCGTCCACCTCGGGCAACTGAAAGGCCGCAAGGCCGCATTCGCCCCAGGCCACGCCGCAGGGTCCCAAGCGCGTGGCAAACAGCGCATGGCCCGTGGCTTCGGGGTCCCAGGCCGGGCTGCCCGTGGTCGATTCGTTCGTCATGGCGGTGGTTTTCTCCTTGCAGGCGATTGTGGCCGCATGGCTGCCGCCGCTGCCCGCAGCGACCCCACCGGCACGACACTGTAAAAAAACACTGGATAAATACTGGATGTGCAGCCAGTTATTACTGTATATTTCGCCAGTCATCATCCTCATCTCATGAACCATGGACATGCAAGAAGCCGCCTTCACCGTCACCTTGTGTGACTACCCCAACCTGCCCGAGCAGGAACGCAACAAGGCCGAGGCACGCTATGCCCGCGTGCTGGAACGCCAGCTCGGCAGTGCCGAGCAGGTCAGCGAAACCCTGTCGCTTGTACAGGGGCTGGAGGACATGCCTCCAGAGGAAATCAGCGAAGACGCCAAGCTCGCCTTCACCCGCTGGATGAAAGCCGCCCGCGCCGCCACCGAGGCCGGCATGCAGGGCCTGGGCGATGGCGAGTGCAGCTTCTTCGAGGTGCGCCGCGGCTGGCGGCATTGAGCCTGCCCGCGGCACCGCTGAATGGGGCCTGAGCCCGGGTTTGCCTGGGCTGGGCCCCAAACTGCATACACTGGCAGACCTTTTCGTCGGCCCCTGCCTGGTTCCAAGCGGTTCCACCGGGCATGCCCGGCACCCCTGCCAGACCCAGCCTTTCCCATGCAAGCCCTGCTCGACGCCATCGCCCGGATGGCCCTGCCCTCCGACGCCCAACGCATCTTCCACGGCCGTGGCGGCCTGTACCCGGGCTGCGAGCATCTGGTGCTCGATGCCTTTCCGCCCGTGCTGGTGCTCACCAGCTTCCAGCCGCTGGACGAAGACGCCCTGGCCGCCATCGGCACGGCGCTGTCACTGCGCTGTAGCGAACTG
>NZ_JTKZ01000011.1:0-1577 GCF_000799035.1 Delftia sp. ZNC0008 | reverse complement strand
GGGTCTACCAGCTGCGCCAGCCCGCCGCGCCCGCCGAAACCCGGCTCATGGCCGGCGAAGTGCCAGACCCGCACATCGTCACCGAGGCCGGCACGCGCTACCGCGTGCAGGTGCTGCGCGGCCAGAACCACGGCCTGTTCCTGGACATGGCCGAAGGCCGGCGCTGGGTGCACGCGCATGTCGCCAACCATCCCGAGCACCGCCATGGCATCAAGGTGCTCAACCTGTTCGCCTATACCTGCGCCTTTTCGGTAGTGGCCCTGCAGGCCGGGGCGCGCCATGTGATGAACATGGACATGGCCCAGGGCGCGCTGGCCACGGGCCAGCAGAACCACCGGCTCAACGATCTGTCGGGCGCCAGCTTCCTGGCCCACGACATCTTCAGCAGCTGGGGCAAGATCACGCGCGGCGGGCCGTACCACCTGATCGTGGTGGACCCGCCCAGCTACCAGAAGGGCAGCTTCGTCGCCACCAAGGACTATGCCCGCCTGATGCGCCGCCTGCCCGACCTGCTGCGCCCCGGCGGCCATGTGCTGCTGTGCCTGAACGCGCCCGAGATGGGCACGCAGTTCCTGACATCGCAGATGCAGGAAGTGGCCCCCGAGCTGGAGTTCGTCGAGCGCCTGGCCAATCCGGCCACCTTCGCCGACATCGACGCCGAGCGCAGCCTCAAGGTGCTGGTCTACAGGGCGCCCGCAACACCCGCAGCGGCCGACACGGCTTCCTGACCCGCCCGGCCCTTGAGCGCACGGCGCCCCGCATAGACGGCGGCCGGGCCCAGTTCGCGCTCGATGCGCAGCAGCCGGTTGTACTTGGCCGTGCGGTCGGCGCGCGACAGCGAGCCGGTCTTGATCATGGCGCACTGGGCCGCCACGGCCAGGTCGGCAATGCTGGTGTCCTCGGTCTCGCCCGAGCGGTGCGATATCACCACGCCATAGCCCGCGCCATGCGCCAGGCGCAGCACGTCCCAGGTTTCGGTCAGCGTGCCGATCTGGTTGATCTTGACCAGGATGGCGTTGCCCACGCCCCGGGCAATGCCGCCCTCGAACAGGCCGGGGTTCGTGCAGAACACATCGTCGCCCACCAGCTGGCAGCGTCCGCCCAGGCGCCGGCCCAGGGCCTGCCAGCCCTCGATATCGTCCTCGGCCATGCCGTCCTCGATGGAGACGATGGGGTAGTGCTCCACCAGTTGCGCCAGGTAGTCCACCTGCTGCTGGCGGCTGCGCACCAGGCCCTCGCCCGCGTAGCGGTAGCCGTCCTCGCCATGGAATTCACTGGCCGCAGGGTCCAGGGCCAGGGCGATGTCCCTGCCGGGGCGCAGGCCGGCGCGCTCGATGGCGGCCATCAGGTGGTCCAGCGCCTCGGGCGCGCTGCGCAGGGCGGGCGCAAAGCCGCCCTCGTCGCCCACGTTGACGCTGTGGCCTGCGGCCTTGAGGGCATGGCGCAGCGCGTGGAAAACCTCGGCGCCCATGCGCAGCGCCTCACCGAAGCTGTCCGCCCCCACCGGCAGCAGCATGAACTCCTGGAAGTCCAGCGGATTGTCGGCATGGGCGCCACCGTTGATGACATTGATCATG
>NZ_JTKZ01000180.1:0-2397 GCF_000799035.1 Delftia sp. ZNC0008 | reverse complement strand
CCGCGTCCTGGTAGGTGCCTTGCGCATCAGGCTGACGCAGGAAGGGGAAATGGCCGCGCGCATTGAGGTTCACCGGTACCGTGGTGGGCAGGACCCGGGAAGACGCCAGGCTGCTGCCGTTGATCGCGGCCAGGGTGAAGCCCTGCTCCGTGCGCGCGGGCCAGCCATAGCCGCTGGGCACATCGCCGGGCAGCAGTGCGATGTTGGCGCCCCAGCGCTGGATGGCGACCGGCAGCGTGGGGCCGCCCGCTTGCTGTATGGCATTGCCCAGGACCTGCAGCGAATCGGTGGACGTGGTGTTGCTCAGCAGCTGCTTGTAGAAGCCCACGCCGTACTGGCGCACCAGATAGGCGCCCAGGCTGCCGTTGACGTCGTAGCCGAAGCAGGGCGCGGCGGTGTCGGCGCTCCAGGCGGCGGGGTCGCAGTTGAAGCCCGAGCGGGACAGCCAGGAAGGGACGCGTCCATTGGCGATGGAGTTGAAGCCGGGCGTGACGCGCTGGGCCACGATGTCTTCGCCCATCATGGCGCTCATTTCCTCCAGGAAGGTGTCGAACGCGTAGTCGGTTCCCGGCTTGGACAGCTGGACGCTGCGGCGGTAGAAGTTCGTCATGTGGACGAACTCATGGGACAGCGTGCTGATCTGGTTGGTCATGCCTTCGGCAGGATCCAGGTACAGCGTTTCCGTATCCATGTAGAACGACAGCGATTGATTGCTGTACTTGAGGTCGGGGTTCGCCGGGTCCTGCTTGAAGTTGTTCAGAGACCAGAAATAGCCCAGCAGCCCGTACGGAGTGCGGTCCGGAACGAAATTCACGAACACGATGTCCAGGGGCTGTTCGGGGTCGATGAGGTTGCTGTAGGAGTGAGCGCCCCAGGGCTCGCCCGACAGCCCCGTGATCAGGGGATAGACCGCGTCGGAGCCGCTGGTGAATCGCTGGAGCAGCGTGTCGAGCATCGCATCGCTGACCTTGGCAGCGTCGTACTCGCTGTCTTCCAGCCAGACGTTGATGGTGCGGGTGCCGGTGGGCGTGGGCACGCTGGCCTGGCGTCTGAGCGTGGCCTGGCGGGCTTCGATGCGGGAGTCGCCGGGTTGGACGAACCAGCTGCGCTGGCTGCCCACGGGCAGCATCGCCGCTGCCTGCGGCTTGATGGATTGCCGCGCCTGCATGTCCGCTGCCGTCAGGCGGGGCTTGAAGTTGCGGATGCGCTCGGGAATCCGGTTGACCGTTGCGGGTGCGGCGCTGAGGCTTTTCTGGGCCGTGGCGGTGGTCGCCGCAGGCGGAGTCAGCGTCAGGGCGGGCATGGGCACGCTGGCGTCGCCGTTGTTGGTGTAGATCAGCGTGACCTGCTTGCTGCCCAGGTTGGTCAGACCCACAGGGATCTGCTGCTCGGCCTGCGTGGTGTTGGTGTAGCTCCAGACGCCCACGCCCTGGCCCGAATAGGTGGTGGCATTGGCCGCGCCGCAGGCCGTGCCCGAGCAGGCGGCGGTCAACTGCGAAGACGGGCCGGACGGGCCGCCGCCTCCACCTCCGCCGCAACCGGCCAGAACGGCGCCCAGGGCCAGTGCGATGGCGGTCTTGCTGTGATGATGATCAAAGAACATGTTTTCCCTTCCTCTTGTGTGACCTGCTGCTGGAGATGTGGATTTTTGGTCCGATATGGCGAGAGATGCTACCCGATGCGATCCGCATCGCTGTCCGGCAACGGCCGCACCGGCACCTGCAACTGCTCCACGAACCGCCGCGCCGCCAGCCCCAGCGGGCGCTCCTTGGACCACACCCAATCGACGAACAGCTGGGTGCCGTTGCTGATGTTGCACAGCGGGATGCGCAGCAGCGCGCCCGTCTGCAGCAGGGGCTCGGCGACGCTGAAGGGCAGCCACCCCCAGCCCAGGCCGGCCGAGACCAGGGACAGGGCCGCCAGGTGGCTGTCCGTGCGCCACAGCTGGTGCGAGAACACGAAGCGCGGATCGGTGTGGGCCAGGTCGCGGCTGGCCAGCAGGATCTGGCGCGTGCCGGCCAGTTGGCCCACGTCCAGGCGCTGCTGCCCGTCCACGCCCAGTTGCCGGGCCAGCGGGTGCCTGGCCGCCATCACGGCGATCATGGTTTCCTGGCCCATCTCCTGGAAATCCTCGCGCCCGTCGATGGCCGGGCGCTCGAAGACCAGGGCCAGATGCGCGCGGCCCGAATGCAGTTCCTTGAGCGCATCGACCTGGGCGGCCACCAGCACTTCCACCTCCAGACCCGGGAATTCCTCGACCAGCGGCTGCAGCGGCGCGGCCCAGGCCGTGGACAGCAGTTCGGGCGCGATTACCAGGGTCAGCCGCTCCTCCAGTCCCTGGTGCAGGGCCAGCGCCTGGTGGTTGAGCTGCTGCAGCTGGGCGGCCAGCAGACGCGG
>NZ_JTKZ01000145.1:0-5682 GCF_000799035.1 Delftia sp. ZNC0008 | reverse complement strand
GGCCGTGGCGCTGGATGAGACCAGGATCCGCGACCTGCAGCTGTCCTCGGGCGGCCTGCTGGTGGGCCAGAAGCTGGAAGACTATGTGAACGAACAGGTGGGCCGCAAGCCGCTGGAGCAGCTGGCCAAGCCCTTCGTGGCCGTGTCCACGCGGCTGGAGGACGGCGAGCGCACCGTGTTCGCGCGCGGCAATACGGGGCAGGCGGTGCGTGCCTCCAGCAGCATTCCGGGTGTGTTCCAGCCCGTGGCCATCGGAAAGTTCCACTTCGTCGATGGCGGCATCACCAGCCCCGTGCCCGTGGACGCCGCGCGCCAGCTGGGCGCCGATCTGGTGATCGCCGTGGACATCTCCAACAAGGCCCGTGGCAAGGCGCCCGAGAACATGCTGGGCGCCCTGGGCCAGTCCATTGCGATCATGGGCCAGAAGCTGGGCCAGGCCGAGCTGGCCCGCGCCGACATCACCATCCGCCCCAAGGTGCTGGACATCGGCCCGGCCGACTTCACCCAGCGCGCCAGCGCCATTCTTGAAGGCGAAAAGGCCGCCGTGGCCGCCATGCCCCAGATCCGCGAGCGCATCGCCCAGCTGCAGGCCGAGCGCGCCAAGGCCGCGAAGCTGGCGCAGCAAAAGGCGGCCGAAGCCCAGCACCAGGCCTGCCTGGACCAGCGCTCGCGCATGCAGAAGCTGGCGGAGATGGCGGGGATGGATGGCGCCTGCGCCAACCCCAACCTCAATGCCAACCCCTGATCCACCACGGCTGCGCGCGGGCTATCCGTACACCGGATAGCGGGCGCAAAGCCCCGTCACCTGCTCCCTGACCTGCGCCGCCACCTTGGCAAAGCGGGCGCCTTCCTGCGCGTCCAGCGCATCGAGCACATCGCACAGCCAGCCGGCCAGCTGCTCGCACTGCGCCTGGCCGAAGCCGCGCGTGGTGACGGCGGGCGTGCCTATGCGCAGGCCCGAGGTCACGAAGGGCGAGCGCGGGTCGTTGGGCACGGTGTTCTTGTTGGTGGTGATGTGCGCCTCGCTGAGCGCGGCGTCGGCGTCCTTGCCGGTGTAGCTGCGGTCGGACAGGTCGATCAGCATCAGGTGGTTGTCCGTGCCGCCCGAGACGATGCGGTAGCCGCGCTGCTGGATCACGGCGGCCATGGCGCGGGCGTTGGCCAGCACCTTGCGCTGGTAGGCCTTGAAGCCGGGCTGCAGCGCCTCCTTGAAGGCGACGGCCTTGGCGGCGATCACATGCATCAGCGGCCCGCCCTGCACGCCGGGGAACACGGCCGAGCTCAGGCGGCGGTTGAAGGTTTCGTCCTGTCCCTTGGACAGGATCAAGCCGCCGCGCGGGCCGCGCAGCGTCTTGTGCGTGGTGCTGGTGACCACATGCGCGTGGGGCAGGGGGCTGGGGTATTCGCCCGCGGCCACCAGGCCTGCCACATGGGCCATGTCCACCCAGAACACGGCGCCCACCTTGTCGGCAATGGCGCGCATGCGGGCCCAGTCCTTGTGGCGTGAGTAGGCAGAGAAGCCGCCGATGAGCATGCGGGGCCGGTGCTCCAGGGCGATGCGCTCCATCTCGTCGTAGTCGATCAGGCCCGTGGCGGGGTCCAGGCCGTAGGGGACGATGCGGTAGTGGCGGCCCGAGAAGTTGGACGGGTTGCCATGCGTCAGGTGGCCGCCCTGGGCCAGGTTCATGCCCATGACGGTGTCGCCGGGCTGGGCCAGCGCCAGGAACACGGCGGCATTGGCCTGGGCGCCGGCATGGGGCTGCACGTTGGCGTAGTCGCAGTCGAACAGCGCCATGGCGCGTTCCACGGCCAGGCGCTCGGCCACGTCCACGTTCTCGCAGCCGCTGTAGTAGCGCTTGCCGGGGTAGCCCTCGGCGTACTTGTTGGTGAAGACCGAGTTCTGCACCGCCATCACCAGCGGGCTGGCGTAGTTTTCGGAGGCGATGAGTTCCACATGGTCTTCCTGGCGGCGTTTCTCGCTCTGGATGGCCTTGGCCAGCTGCAGGTCGAAGTCGGCCAGGGTCAGGGATGCGTCGTACATGGGTGAGTGGTTCCTGTGTCGGGGCAAGGGCTGGGGGAATCGATGGTCATGCAGCTGCCAGCTGGCCTGCGGCGGGTGCGCCTGCCTGCGCGGCGCTGGCCGGCTCCAGCAGGCAGGCCAGGCGGGCGACGATGTCGTCGATCTGGCGCTCGTCGCAGATCAGCGGCGGCAGCAGGCGGATGGTGGATTCGCGCGTCACCGTGATCAGCAGGCGCTGCTGGGCCAGCGCGCGGCCCACCAGGTCCTGGCAGTTGCGGTTCAGCTCGATGCCCACCATCAGGCCCTGGCCGCGCACGGCCAGCACGTCGGGGTGGCCGTGCAGCGCCTGCTGCAGGCCGTTGAGCAGGCGCCGGCCCAGTTGCCTGGCGCGGCCGGGGATGTCCTCGGTCTCCATGATGTCCAGCACCGTGCAGCCCACGCGGCAGGCCAGCGGGTTGCCGCCAAAGGTGGAGCCATGCTGGCCGGGCGAGATCAGGTCGGCCGCAGGCCCGCGCGCCAGGCAGGCGCCGATAGGAATGCCGTTGCCCAGGGCCTTGGCCAGGGTCATCACATCGGGGGCGATGCCCGCATGCTGGTGGCCGAACCAGGCGCCGGTGCGCCCCAGGCCGGTCTGGATCTCGTCCAGCATCAGCAGCCAGCCGTGCCGGTCGCACAGGCTGCGCAGCTGGCGCAGGTAGTCGGGGCTGGCCAGGCGGATGCCGCCTTCGCCCTGCACGGGCTCGATCAGCACGGCCACGATGTCGCCATGCTGGGCGGCGGCGTGGTGCACGGCCGCGATGTCGTCATAGGGCACGCGCACGAAGCCTGGCATCAGCGGCTCGAAGCCGCGCTGCTTGGCCGGGTTGCCCGTGGCCGACAGCGTGGCCAGCGTGCGGCCATGAAAGCCGTTGTCCATCACCAGGATCTGCGGCCGCGCCACCTGCCTGCGGTGGCCGTGCAGGCGCGCCAGCTTGAGCGCGGCCTCGTTGGCCTCGGCGCCGGAGTTGCAGAAGAAGGCCGTCTCCATGCCGGCCAGGGCGCACAGGCGCTGGCCCAGGCGTTCCTGCCAGTCGATGCGGAACACGTTGGAGGTGTGCAGCAGCAGGCCGGCCTGCTCGGCGATCACGGCGGCGATCTCCGGGTGCGCGTGGCCCAGGGCGGTCACGGCCACGCCGGCAATGGCGTCCAGGTATTCGGTGCCGTGCTCGTCCCAGAGCCGGGCTCCACGGCCACGGACGAAGGACACGGGCTGGCGGGCATAGGCCTTCATCAGGCGGGAATCAAGGGGTTGCATGGCTTTTTGCATGTCAAGGTCCTCAAGCGGGGTCAGGGTTGAATCGAAAAGGGTGGCGAGGGGGCGCGTTCAGGGCAGCGCCAGGGCGGCGGGATCAGGGCCGCCGACGGGCCAGTAGAAGCTGTCCGGCTGGGCGCGGGCGCCGAAGATGGCCTGGCCCACGCGCACCACGGTGGCGCCTTCCTCGATGGCGATCTCGAAGTCGCCGGACATGCCCATGGACAGTTCATCCAGCGAGATGCCAGCCGGCGCGCCCTGGCGCAGCTGGTCGCGCAGGCTGCGCAGCAGCACGAAGCACTGGCGCACGCGCTCGGCCTCGCTGGAGAACAGGGCCAGCGTCATCAGGCCGCGCACGCGCAGCGCACTGAAGGCGGGCAGGGCCTGGAGGAATCCCTGCACCTCGTCGGGCGGCAGGCCGTACTTGCTGGCCTCGCCCGAGGTGTTGACCTGCACGAACACGTCCAGCGCCCGGCCTTCGGCCTGCAGGCGGCGGTCCAGCGCCTCGGCCACGCGCAGGTTGTCCAGCGCCTGGAACTCGCTGGCAAAGCGTGCCACGAGCTTTGCCTTGTTGGTCTGCAGGTGGCCGATGACGGACCACTGCAGATCGGCCAGGTCCTGCATGGCCTCCCACTTGCCGAAGGCTTCCTGCACCTTGTTCTCGCCCAGCATGCGGCAGCCCGCCGCGTGGGCCAGGCGCAGGCTGGATTCGGGCTTGGTCTTGCTCACGGGCAGCAGGCGCACGCTGGCCGGGTCGCGCCCCGCGCGGCGGCAGGCAGCGGCCATGCGCGCCTGCACGGTGGCCAGGTTGTGCCGGAAATCGTCCACCGTCTCGGCCTGGGGGTAGCGGCCGTGCTGGTCGTGGCGCGTCAGGGTGTCGGCGGCTCGGGCGGTGCCGCCGGTGGTGTCTTGTGTCGCAAGCATGGTTTCAGCTCCTTTTGATGGCGGCATCGGCGGCGGGCACGTTGCCGGTGCCCGCCTCGCTGCGGGCGGCCCGGCGCGGCCACTGGCCGTTGAGCACGGCATGGGCCACCAGGCCGATGACCAGGCCCCAGAAGGCGCCGCCTATGCCCAGCATGGAAATGTTGGCCGCGGCGGCCAGGAAGGTGATCAGCGAGGCCTCGCGGGTTTTGGCATCGGCCAGCGCATTGGCCAGGCTGCCGCCGATGGTGCCCAGCAGCGCCAGGCCCGCCAGCGTGGTGATGAAGGTGGCCGGGAACGCCATGAACACGGCCGCCAGCGTGACGCCGAACACACCCACCAGGATGTAGAACACGCCCGCAGCGATGCCCGCGATCCAGCGCCTGGACGGCTCTTCATGCGCCTCCTTGCCCGTGCAGATGGCGGCCGTGATGGCGGCGATGTTGAAGGCGTGCGAGCCGAACGGCGCCATCAGCAGCGAGCCCAGGCCCGTCAGCGTGACGATGGGGTTGGCGCTGGTCTTGAAGCCGTCGTTGCGCAGCACCAGCATGCCGGGCATGTACTGGCCGGTCAGCGTGATCAGGAACAGCGGCAGGGCCACGCTCAGCAGGGCGTTGAGCGTGAACTCGGGCCGCGTGAACACGGGCGCCGCGAATTGCAGCTGCAGCCCGGACAGGTCCACACGGTCCTGCGCCAGCAGGAACGCCAGGCCCAGCGCCAGGATGCCGACCACCGCATAGCGCGCCGTCAGCCGCTTGAGCAGAACGTAGGCTACGATCAGCAGGCCGGCCAGCACCGGGTCCACGCTCATGCCGCCAAAGGCCTTGATGCCGAACTGCAGCAGGATGCCCGCCAGCAGGCCCGAGGCCACGCCGGGCGGAATCAGCCGGATCACGCGCTCGAACCAGCCCGACAGTCCTAGCACCACGAAGGCCGCGGCCGACACCACATAGGCGCCCACGGCCTCGGCATACGGCGTGGTGGCCAGGGCCGTCACCAGGAAGGCGGCGGCCGGCGTGGACCAGGCCGTGATGATGGGCTCGCGCGAGAGCCAGCTGAGCACCAGCCCGGTGACGCCCACGCCAATCGAAATAGACCACACCCACGAAGCCGTGAGTTCCGGGCTCAGGCCGGCCACCTTGGCGGCCTGGAACACCAGGATGAAGGTGCCGCCGTAGTTGACGATGACCGAGATCAGCCCGGCCACCACGGGGTGGATGAGGTCGCTGAAGCGAAGGGGTGAGTGTGTGTCTGATGAAGGCATGGTCTTCTCGTTTTCCTTGGGGGTTGGATTCCTGGCTGTCTGGGGAAAGGGGTATTTGAGCGCCGAAGTGGACTGAATGATCCATACACTTCGCTCTCTTGTTGCAGACCACTTTGCAATGGGCGCGCAGCATTTGCGTCAGTACAATGGCCTGCCAAAGAGGTGCAATGAGATGAAAGGACGCGG
>NZ_JTKZ01000015.1:0-1436 GCF_000799035.1 Delftia sp. ZNC0008 | reverse complement strand
GGTAGATGACGCCGAAGTGCTGGAGGGGATCGGCTCCCGCCCTGGAGAGCTTGCTCTGCAAAAGCTCCAGGACCTGATACCGCAACTCGACACTGACTGATCAAAACCGGCCCCCAGCCGGTTTTTTTACGCCCAAATCCAAGAGGAATGAGCACAGCGCATGGGCGCTGTCCTGATACCTCCCCTCCAACTTCCAAAGCCAGCCAGCGAGCTGGTTTTTTTTTCGTCCCGAGGAACCCGCCCCATGGCGACAAAGCACGTCATTTCCGTATCTGGCGGCAAAGACAGCACAGCCGTGCTGCTGCTCGCCCTGGACCGCTGTCCGCCTGGCAGCGTGGTCCCGATCTTTTGCGACACGGGCAACGAGCACCAGGCTGTCTATGACTACCTGGCCTATCTGGAGCAGGCCCTGGGCGTGACCATCCACCGGCTGCGCGCGGACTTCAGCCGCCAGCTGCTGGCCAAGCGCATGTTTATCGCCCGTGACGTGCGCACGGGGCGCGACAAGGCCGGCCGCCGCCTGCGCTGGTCGAACAAGGCCAAGCGCCGCGCCCGGGCCGTGATGCAACCGAGCGGCAACCCGTTCTTGGACCTGTGCATGTGGAAGGGCCGTTTCCCGTCTCGCATGGCCCAGTTCTGCACTGAGGAATTGAAGCGCAACATGGCCGTAGGCTTCCAGATGGATCTGATGGACGCCGGCCATTGCGTCATAAGCTGGCAGGGCGTGCGCCGCGACGAATCCCAGCGCCGCCGCAATGCCAAGAAGTCCGAGCGCGTGGCGCCGCGGCTGCGCATCTTCCGGCCCATCGTGGACTGGACAGCCGCCCAGGTGTTCGACCTGGCCGCCTCACAGCGCGTGCAGCCCAATCCCCTCTATCTGCAGGGCATGGGCCGCGTCGGCTGTATGCCCTGCATCAACTGCGGCAAAGACGAGCTGCGCCAAATCTCCGTGCGCTGGCCCGAGCACATCGAGCGCATCGCCGAATGGGAGCGCATCGTCAGCGCGTGCTCGAAGCGCGGAGGCTCAACCTTCATGACCGACGCCCACACAGGGCAGGACCGGCGCCAGGTCTTCGCAGACCTCAATGTCTGGTCCCGCATTGAGTGGGCCAAGACCACGCGCGGCGGCCGGCAGTACGACCTCCTCGCCGGCCTGGACGAACCCACAGCATGCGCATCGGCCTACGGCCTGTGCGAGTGAACACAAACCCAGAGCCCGCACAACGCGGGCTTTTCTCATTCTGAGGAGCCGCATGCTTACCCCTCAATTTCTCCTGCCCCTCGCGACCAAGCTGGTGATCGACCTGTTTGCCGGCGGCGGCGGCGCATCCACCGGCATCGAGCAGGCCATCGGCCGGCCGGTCGATGCCGCCATCAACCACGATGCCGACGCCATCGGCATGCACGAAGTCAACCACCCGCAGACACGCCACTAC
>NZ_JTKZ01000383.1:0-8268 GCF_000799035.1 Delftia sp. ZNC0008 | reverse complement strand
ATCTTTTCAACACCAGCGATCTGCATCGCTCTCTTCAGCAGAGCCTTGCATTGTAGCACGTTTTTTAACGGTCTTGCAAAACTCTGGAAGCTTCACTTTTCAGACATTTGCGTGTCATCGAGTGCAGGGGCGCAATTCTAGCACCAAAACTTGGCGGATGACTGGCGTCATCCGCCAAGTTTTTTCAAGCCGCCGCCAAGGCCTGCTCCAGAGCGTCGACGAAGAGGCTGGCCACGTCGCAGCCGGTCTGGTCATGGATCTCCTGGAAGCAGGTGGGGCTGGTCACATTGATCTCGGTGATGCACTGGCCGATGACATCGACACCGGCCAGCAGCAGTCCACGCTCCATGAGGAGGGGACCGATCTCTTCGGCCATGGCCTTGTCGTGCTGGCTCAGAGGCTGGGCCACGCCCTTGCCGCCCGCTGCCAGGTTGCCGCGCACTTCGTTGCCCTGGGGAATGCGTGCCAGGCAATAGGGAACAGGTTTGCCGCCGATGACGAGCACACGCTTGTCGCCCTCGGTGATCTCGGGCAGGAATTTCTGCACCATGACGCTGCTGGCACCGCCCTGGTTCAGGGTTTCGATGATGCTGCCCAGGTTGCGGCCGTCGGCGCCCACGCGGAAGATGCCCATGCCGCCCATGCCGTCCAGCGGCTTGAGGATGATGTCCTGATGCTCTTCATGGAAGGCGCGGATGTCCTGCGCGCTGCGCGTGACCAGGGTCGGGCCGATGAATTGCGGGAATTCGAGGATGGCCAGCTTTTCCGGATGGTCTCGCAACGCCCTGGGCTTGTTGAAGACCTTTGCGCCTTCGCGCTCGGCCTGTTCCAGCAGGTGCGTGGAGTAGAAGTATTCGGAATCGAAGGGCGGGTCCTTGCGCATGAGGATGGCGTCGAAGCCCGCCAGCTCCTCCAGGCCTTCCTTGGAGATTTCAAACCACTGCCGGGCATCTCCCGTGAGCTGGATGTGCCGCACCTGGGCGACGACCTTGCCGCCGCGCTGCCAGGAAAGCTGCCTGGGTTCGCAGGCCACGATGGAGTGGCCGCGCCGCTGCGCCTCGCGCATCATGGCGAAGGTGGTGTCCTTGTAGGTCTGGAACGATTCGAGCGGATCGGCGACGAAGAGGATTTGCATGGGTTGTGTGCAGAAGGCGGCGGCCCGTGCCTCGCCTGTATGGGAGGCGGAAGTGGGGTGCCCGGGCCTGGGCCGCGTATCAGTCAGCCCGTGCACGTCGGTAATGTTGCACAAATAGCGCCAGGCTGCCCGCGACCACGCCCCAAAACGCCGAGCCGACTCCGGCTATCACCACGCCGCTGAGCGTCACCAGAAAGGTGATCAACGCAGCCTCCCTGTGTTCCTCCCCCTTGAGAGCTGTCGCCAGGCCGCTGCCTATGGAGCCCAGCAGGGCCAGTCCCGCTATGCAGACCACCAGTTCCTTGGGGAAGGCGGTGAGCAGTCCCGTGACCACGGCGCCGAAGATGCCGATGACTATATAGAAGAGGCCACAGATCGCCGCCGCCGTGTAGCGGCGGGATTTGTCCTCATGGGCCTCGGGGCCCATGCAGATGGCAGCGGTGATGGCACTGAGGTTGAGCGCGTAGCCGCCGAAGGGGGCCAGCACCAGGGTGGCGATGCCCGTCATGCTGATGATGCGGGAGATGGGCAGGTCGTAGCCGGTGGCACGGATGACGGCCACGCCGGGCAGGTTCTGCGAGGCCATGGTGACGACGAACAGGGGCAAGGCCAGGCTCACCAGGGCGGGCACCGAGAACTGCGGCATGGTGAAGACTGGCCAGGCAAGGCCTGCATGCACGGCGGACCATTGCATTTGCCCGTTGAGCGCCACCCAGGCGATGGAGGCCACCAGCGTGGCGATGACCGCATAGCGCGGTGCCAGGCGGCGCGACAGCAGATAGGTCAGCAGCATGACCAGCACCAGGGGCAGCGCATCCCTGGCGGCGGCAAAGGCCTGCATGCCGAAGTTGGCCAGTACGCCCGCCAGGAGGGCGGCAGCGATTTCCATGGGGATGCGGTTCATGACGCGCTCGAACCAGCCTGTGGCTCCCACCAGGATGATCAGCCCCGCGCTGATGATGAAGGCGCCAACGGCCTCGCCCATGGAAAAGCCCCCGGCAAGCCCTGCCGTGGCAAGGACGGCTGCGCCTGGCGTGGACCAGGCGACCATGACCGGCATGCGCAGTATCAGCGAGGGCAGCAGAGAGCACAGGCCCATGCCCAGTCCCAGCGCCCAGATCCAGGACGTGATCTGCTCGGGCGTGGCATGGAAGGCCTGGGCGGCCTGAAAGACCAGGGCCACCGAGCTGGTGAAGCCCACGAGCACGGCCACGAAGCCGGCTGCGAAGGCAGAGGGACTCAAGTCACGGAAAAAGCGCATCGCGCGATTCTGTCACCACAGCCGCCGACCGTGCGATGCGCTGGCGACGCCTACAGCTCGATCTTGGAGCCCAGCTCCACCACGGAGTTGCTGGGCAGGTGCAGGAAGTCGGAGACACGGCTGGCGTTGCGGTGCATCTGGGCAAACAGCTTTTCGCGCCAGGGCGCCATGCGGTGGCTGATGCGCGGGATGATGACATCGCGCGACAGGAAGTAGCTGGTCTCCATGGCGTCGAGCTGGCAACCCCGGGGGCGCAGCAGGGACAGTGCCGCCGGCACGTCCGGTTCGTTCTTGAAGCCGTAGTTGATGATGACCTGCCAGCAGTCGCTGCCCAGCGCCTCGATCTCGGTGCGCTTGTCCAGGCCCACCCAGGGAATTTCATGGTTGCGCACCGTGACGAAGATGTTCTGGTTGTGCAGCACCTTGTTGTGCTTGAGGTTGTGCAGCAGGGCGTTGGGTACGGTGCCCGGTTCGCCGGAAAGAAAGACGGCCGTGCCCGTCACGCGCGCCGGCGGATGGCGCCAGACCGATTCGAGGAAGCTCTTGAGGTCGATGGCATCGGCCTGCAGCTTTTCGTGCAGCAGCTCGCGGCCCTTGCGCCAGGTCATCATCAGCGAGAACACCGTGCCGCCGATCAGCAGCGGGAACCAGCCGCCGTCGAACAGCTTGAGCAGGTTGGACGAGAAGAAGGCCAGGTCCACCAGGAAGAAGAATCCGGTGGCCGCGATGCACAGGGCCAGCGGGTAGTTCCAGCGGTAGCGGATCACGAAGAAGGTCAGCGTGGTGGTGATCAGCATGTCCAGCGTGACCGCAATGCCGTAGGCGGCCGCCAGGTTGCCGCTGGAGCGGAACAGCACCACGGCCAGCGCAATCGCCACGAACAGGCTCCAGTTGACCAGGGGCATGTAGATCTGGCCGGTCTCGCGCACGCTGGTGTGGCGCACTTCCAGGCGCGGCAGATAGCCCAGCTGTATGACCTGGCGCGTGACGCTGAAGGCGCCCGTGATCAGGGCCTGCGAAGCGATGACCGTGGCCATGGTGGCCATCAGCACCAGGGGCAGCAGCGCCCAGGCCGGGGCCATCATGTAGAAGGGATTCTTCACGGCGGCCGGGTTGGCCAGCAGCAGCGCACCCTGGCCGAAGTAATTGAGCGTGAGGGCAGGCATGGCCACGGAGAACCAGGCCAGGCGGATGGGCTTCTTGCCGAAGTGGCCCAGGTCGGCGTAAAGCGCCTCCGCCCCGGTCACGCACAGCACGACGGCGCCCAGGATGATGAAACTGGTGCCGGGGTTGTCCCAGATGAAGCGCACCGCGAAGTGCGGGCTGATGGCCGCCAGGATTTCGGGATGGCCCGCGATCTGGTGCACCCCAAGCGCTGCGATGGTGGCAAACCAGACCAGGGTGATGGGGCCGAAAAACCGACCGATCCCCGCCGTGCCGTGCTTCTGGAACCAGAACAGCAGGAACAGGATGACCAGGGTCAGCGGGATCACGGCCTTGGTGAAGTGCGGAGAGACCACTTCCAGGCCTTCGACGGCCGAGAGCACGGAGATGGCCGGCGTGATCACGCCATCACCATAGAACAGCGAGGTGCCGAAGATGCCGATGAGCAGCAGCACGCTGCGCAGGCGCGGCTTGTCCTTGACGGTCTGCGAGGCCAGGGCCAGCATGGCGACCAGGCCGCCTTCGCCGTTGTTGTCGGCACGCAGCACCAGGACCACGTACTTGAGCGAGACGATGACCGTCAGGGTCCAGAACAGCAGCGACAGGACGCCGTAGATGTTCTCCTGGGTGAACGGCACATGGCCGGAGCCGAAGACCTCCTTGACCGAATACAGCACGCTGGTGCCGATATCGCCATAGACCACGCCGATGGCGCCCAGGGTGAGCGCGGCCAACGAAGATTTGGTTTTCTGCACAGGTCTATGCGCCATCCCGTGGGGAGATGGCTTCAGTCAATTGAAATGCCGGCATTGTCCGCTGTCCTGATGACGAGCGCATCGGACAGCACCCCGATCAGTCGTAGATTTCCGCGTTGGGGTTGGTCGCCTCCAGCTCATAGCTGGCCGCCAGCATGGCGACCCGGGCCACCACGCCATACATGTAGAAGCGGTTGGGCATGCTGGCACCCGGGCGCGCGCCGATCTGGGGCAGCTGGGTGCTGTGCTGGAAGGCCAGCGGCACGAAGCCGGCGCCGGGCGCGTTGAGGTTTTCGTCCACATCGCGTTCGGGATGCATGCGGTAGAAGCCGCCGACCACGTAGCGGTCCATCATGTAGACCACGGGCTCGGCCACGGCGTTGTTCATGCGCTCCTGGGTGAGCACGCCTTCCTGGATGATCACGTCGTGCACGGTCTGGCCGTCCTTGATCATGCCCATCTTGTTGCGGCTCTTGCGCGGCAGCTCGGCCAGCTCCTTGGCATCGCGCACGGTCATCACGCCCATGCCATAGGTGCCGTTGTCGGCCTTGACGATGGCAAACGGCTTTTCCTTGATGCCGTACTCCTTGTACTTGCGGCGCACCTTGGCCAGCAGCACATCGACCTGTTCGGCCAGGCCTTCCATGCCCACGCCATTGGCGAAGTCGATGCCTTCGCTGCGCCCGAACAGCGGGTTGATCAGCCAGGGATCGATGCCCAGCAGCTTGCCGAAGCGCTTGGCCACTTCCTCATAGCTCTGGAAATGGCGGCTCTTGCGGCGCACGCTCCAGCCTGCATGCAGGGGGGGCAGCAGGTATTGCTCGTACAGCTCCTCGACGATGCCCGGGACGCCGGACGACAGGTCGTTGTTGAGCAAGATGGTGCAGGGATCGAAATCCTTGAGACCGATGCGGCGCTTGCTGCGGATCACCGGCTCCAGCGTCACCGTGTCGCCATGCGGCAGGGTGACGGTGGTGGTCTTCTTCACATCGGGGCTGATGGAGCCGATGCGCACGTTCAGACCGGCCATGTTGAAGATGCGCTTGAGCTGCACCACGTTGGCCAGGTAGTGCGTGTTGCGCGTGTGGTTCTCGGGAATGATGAGCAGATTGCGCGCTTCGGGGCAGATCTTCTCGATCGCCGCCATGGCCGCCTGTACGGCCAGCGGCAGCATTTCGTCGGTCAGGTTGTTCCAGCCCCCGGGGAAGAGGTTGGTGTCCACGGGTGCGAGCTTGAAACCGGCGTTGCGGATGTCCACCGAGCAATAGAAAGGCGGCGTGTGTTCCATCCATTCGAGCCGGAACCAGCGCTCGATCGCCGGCATGGAGTCGAGGATGCGCTGCTCAAGCTCGTTGATCGGGCCGGTCAGGGCCGTGATGAGATGTGGAACCATAAAGACCCTCTGGGTACGACGGTGGGGGGCAATTGTAGAGATTGGACCATGGTCTAGGTGTTTTCCCCAGTCTTTGCAGCGTCAGCGGCGCCAGAAAGCCGGCGAAAGCAAGGCCATGAAGCTGAGGATTTCCAGGCGCCCCAGCAGCATGGCCAGGGTGCAGACCCAGGTCTGGAATTCGGTGAGCACAGCATAGTTGGAGGACGGGCCCACCGCGCCCAGGCCCGGCCCCATGCAGTGCACGCTGGCCAGCACGGCGGAGAAGGCGGTCACCGGGTCCAGGTCGGTGAGCAGCAGCACCATGCTGAGTGTGATCACGGTGGCGCCATAGACCAGCATGAAGGCCAGCACCGAGAAGATCATGCGGTTGTCCACCACGCCGGTGCCCAGCCGCACGGGCTGCAAGGCGCGCGGATGCGCGAGCCGCGTGAGTTCACGCCGCGCCTGCTTGAGCAGGATGAGCATGCGCACCATCTTGATGCCGCCGCCCGTGGAGCCCGCACTGGTGGCCACACCCGACATCAGCAGCATGAGCACGGGCGCAAAGACGGGCCAGGTCAGGTAGTCCACCGTGGTGAAGCCGGTCGTCGTGGCCACCGAGACCACATGGAAGAGACCGTAGCGCAGGGCCTCCACGGGCCCGTACACGCCCTTGGCCCACAGCAGCAGCGCCACGATCAGCCCGCCTCCCAGCAGCACGGCCAGCGTGGCGCGCATTTCCGGATCGCGCCAGAAGCCGTCCCAGCGGCCCTTGCGCATGGCCACGAAGTACAGCGCGAAGTTGCAGCTGGCCAGCAGCATGAAGACCAGGGCGGTCAGTTCGATCAACGGCGAGTCGAAATACGCAAAGCTGGTGTCATGCGAGGACAGGCCACCGAGGCTGACGGTGGCGAACATGTGCATCAGCGCATCCAGCGGCGACATGCCTGCCGCCCAGAAGGCCAGCAGACAGGCCAGCGAGAACACGCCGTACACGCCCCACAGGCCCTTGGCGGTCTCGGTCACGCGCGGCGTCAGCTTGGTGTCCTTGATGGGGCCAGCGGCTTCGGCACGGAACAGCTGGGCGCCCCCCACGCCCAGCAGGGGCAGGATGGCCACGGCCAGGATCAGGATGCCCATGCCGCCCAACCATTGCAGGAAGGTGCGCCAGACATTGATGGACACGGGCAGCGCATCCAGCCCCGTGAGCACGGTGGCGCCGGTGGTCGTCAGGCCCGAGACGGCCTCGAAATAGGCATGGGTGAAGCTGATGCTCAGCCCCACATGGCCCATGCCCAGCACCAGGGGCAGCATGGCGCACAGCGGCAAAACCACCCAGACCAGGGTGACGAGGATGACGCCGTGGCGCGGCTGCAGCTCGCGCCGGAAGTGGTCCAGGCCTATCCACAGCGACAGCCCCGCCGCCGCCGTGATGCCGATGGCCCAGGGGTAGATGCGCCAGATGCCGTCGTCGGTGAACCAGGACACTGCAAAGGGCAGCAGCATGGACAGCGCAAACATGACCATGAGCATGCCAAGCACGCGCAGGACGGGTAACAGGTCGCGCATGGTGTCGGCTCAGAAGAAGGTGGCGCTGACGCGAAACAGGTTCTCCACGTCCCGTACCAGCCGCTTGTGGGGCAGGAAGAAGATCACGTGGTCGCCGCTCTCGATCACGGTGGTGCTGCGCGGGATGATGACCTCGGGCTCGGCACCGGCCGCGATTTCGTCGGCCGGCACGCCTTCGGGTATGCCGCGCACGATGAGGCCGATGTGGGCATCCTCGGGCACGCGCAGGTCCTCGACCTTGCGGCCGACCACGCGCGAGCTTTTGCGGTCGCCGCGCGCCACGATCTCCAGCGCCTCGGCCACGCCCCGGCGCAGGCTGTGCACGGCCTGCACGTCGCCGCGGCGCACATAGGCCAGCAGTTCGCCAAGCATGGCCTGGGCCGGCGACAGCGCAATGTCGATCTGCGTGCCGTGCATCAGGTCGGCGTAGGCACGCCGCGTGATCAGCGACAGCACGCGCCGCGCGCCCATGCGTTTGCCCAGCAGGCTGGCCATGATGTTGTTCTCATCGTCGTCGGTCAGGGCCAGGAACAGGTCCACGTCCTCCACGCTTTCATCGGCCAGCAGGTCCTCGTCGGTGGCATCGCCGTGCAGCACCAGCACCTCGGCCGGCAGCAGCGAGGCCAGGTCCTGGCAGCGCTGCTCGTCGGGCTCGATGATCTTGATGTGGAAGCGGCCCGGCACGCGCGACAGCTGCAGCGCCAGGCGCTGGCTGACCTGGTCACCGCCGGCGACCATGATGCGGTAGACCGGGCGCGAAGGCCGGCCGGCAGGCTGGTGGATGGCACGCAGCACCTCGGCCACATGCTCGCGCGCGGCCAGGATGAAGACCTCGTCGCCGGGCTCGATGCGCGTGTTGCCGTCGCAGCGGACGAAGCGGTCGGGCTCGTCCAGGAAACGCCGGTAGATGGCCACGATGCGCATGGCCAGCTCGGGCATGCAGTCGCGCAGCTCGCCGATGCGCTTGCCGACGGCGGGGGCGCCGTCGCGCGCGCGCACCGAGGCCAGTGCG
>NZ_JTKZ01000885.1:0-10001 GCF_000799035.1 Delftia sp. ZNC0008 | reverse complement strand
GGATCTGGTCAAGGACCGCGAGCAGTGGTACGCCAGCCGTCCCGACTACATACAGCGCATGACCGAGCGCTCCAGCAAATACCTGTTCCACATCGTCGAGGAACTGGAGCGGCGCAACATGCCCACCGAGCTTGCGCTGCTGCCCTATATCGAGAGTGCCTTCAACCCGCAGGCCGTCTCCACCGCCAAGGCGGCCGGCATGTGGCAGTTCATGCCGGCCACCGGCACCTATTTCGACCTCAAGCAGAACGCCTTCCGCGACGACCGCCGCGACGTGCTGGCCTCCACGCGCGCCGCGCTGGACTACCTGCAAAAGCTCTATGACATGTTCGGCGACTGGCACCTGGCCCTGGCCGCCTACAACTGGGGCGAAGGCAGCGTGGGCCGCGCCATCAAGCGCAACGAGAAGCTGGGGCTGCCCACGGGCTACACCGACCTGCAGATGCCGGCCGAGACCCGCATGTACGTGCCCAAGCTGCAGGCCGTCAAGAACATCGTGGCCAACCCCGATGCGTTCAACACCGAGCTGCCGGTGATCGAAAACCACCCCTACTTCCAGACCGTCACCATCACCCGCGACATCGACGTGGAACTGGTGGCCAAGCTGGCCGACGTATCGACCGAGGACTTCAAGGCGCTGAATCCCAGCTTTCGCAAGCCGGTGATCTTTGCGGCCGGCACGCCGGAGATCCTGCTGCCCTGGGACAACGCCAAGGTGTTTCGCCGCAACATGCAGGCCTTCGACGAAGGCCAGTACGCGAGCTGGACCGTCTGGACCGTGCCCTCCACCATCAGCGTGGCCGAGGCGGCCCAGCGCGTGGGCCTGGGCGAGTCCGACCTGCGCGCCCTCAACAACATTCCGCCGCGCATGCTGATCAAGGCCGGCTCCGCGCTCATGGTGCCGCGCGGCGCCAACGTGCGTGCCGACGTGGCCGGCCACGTGGCCGACAACGGCCAGATCAGCTTTGCCCCCGAGATCATCACGCGCCGCACCACCATCAAGGCACGCAAGCGCGACACGCTGATCAGCGTGGCCAACCGCTACGGCGTCAGCGTGTCCAACCTGGCGGACTGGAATGACCTGAAGTCCTCGGCCACGCTGCATGCAGGCCAGTCGCTGGTGGCCTATCTGCCGGTACGCGCCAGCAGCGGCGGCAACGCCCGCGCAGCCAAGTCCACGGGAACCGCACGCAAGGTGGCCGTTCAGCCGCAAAGCCGCAACGCCAAGACGGCCGTCACCACGGCACAGCGCGGAGGCAAGCCATCCAAGGTGAAAAAGCGCTGAGGAATCCCTCTGGCACCCGCGTCACGGAGCCCGCTTTCGCGGGCTTTTTTGCGTGCGGCCGCCGGGCTCAGGTGTGAAAGCGCTGGCGGGACTGGCGCACGAATTCGTTGGTGTACGAGCGCTCCAGGTCAATGCCGCCGCGCGCCAGCGCAGGGTCGAGCCGGACCAGCGCACGCAGGGCCGTGGCGGGCCCGTCATCGGGCATCATCCCATCGGGCGAAATCGTGGTGCGCATGTGCTCGAAGGCCGACAGATAGGCGCGCCGGGAGCCCAGCAGATAGGGCGCAGGCACGGCCCGCAGCACATCCATGGGCGCGGCAGTCTGCAGCCACTTGAGCGAGCGCACCATGGCGTTGCTGAGCGCCTGGGCCTTGGCCGGGTTCCTGCGCAAGAAGGCCTGTGTCGCATACAGCGTGCCCGAGGGCATGGAGCCGCCGTACAACTGCGCGCTGCTGCGCAGATCACGCAGGTCCCGCACGATGCGCACGGCGCCCTTGTCCTCCAGCACGCTCATCAGCGGGTCCGCATGGCACAGCGCATGCACACGCCCGGTGCGCAGCGCCTCCATGGCATCGGGCCCAGAGCCCACGCCCACCAGTTGCACCGCAGCGGGATCCAGGCCATCGCCCAGCAGCATCAGTTGCATGGCCCGGGCCGTGGATGCGCCCAGCGAGGAAACACCCACGCGCCGCCCGCGCAGATCGGCCAGCGTCTGGTAGCGCGGCATCCAGCGCGCAGCCACGCCCAGCGCGATCTGGGGTGCACGCCCCTGCACGACGAAGGCCCGCAGCTGGCTGCCGCGCTGCTGGGCAAGAAGCGTGTGTTCATAGGCGCCCGCGCAGACATCGGCGGCGCCCGACTCCAGGGCCTGCAGCGACTGCGATCCGCCTGGATAGTCCTCAATGCGCACGGCCAGGCCTTCGGCCTCGAAATAACCCAGCTGCTGCGCAATCACCAGCGGCAGGTAGTACAGCAGGCCCTGGCCGCCCACGGCAATCGTCAGCAGCTCGGCCGAGCCGAGCA
Source organism: Delftia sp. ZNC0008 (assembly GCF_000799035.1). Classification (NCBI taxonomy): domain Bacteria; kingdom Pseudomonadati; phylum Pseudomonadota; class Betaproteobacteria; order Burkholderiales; family Comamonadaceae; genus Delftia; species Delftia sp. ZNC0008. The sequence continues at coordinate 7,693 of NZ_JTKZ01000885.1, read as the reverse complement.
CAGGGAGCGACCAAAGAGGAGCCAGCCCCAGAAGGCTCAACAAGGTTCGGCGATCAAGCACGTGGGAAGACATGATGGTTATTTTGCTGCAGTGCAACACGATCATGCCCAGAGCCCGCATACGCAGCATCGGTGCTTGCCCGTACGTGAAACACCGCAGGGCCTGTGGTGCAGGCCCTGCGCGGGACGAGGGCGCCGGATGCGGCCGCAGGCCTCAGCGGTAGCCTGCGAAAAACAGCAGCAGATTCACCACCAGGGCCAGGGCCCAGGCCAGACTGCGCAGCGTGGCGCGGTCCATCACATAGAAGGCGATGTAGGCGATGCGCAACACCACGAAGGCCACGGCAAGGCCATCGACCCGCGCCGCTGGCGCGCCCAGTTGCCAGGCAACCAGCAAGGCGCCAATGAAGAACGGCAGGCACTCGAAACTGTTGGCCTGCGCCGCATTCGCCCGCGCCTGGTAGCCGGTCTGCTGGGCGAGCCAGGCGCGGGGGTCGTGGTTGTCGAAGCCGCGCTGCCCCGGCCGGTGCTTCATTCCGGGCGCCTTGGCGATGTAGGCGCAGGCCAGCGGCAGCAGGGCCGCCACCAGCAGGCACCAATGGGCAAGGGAAAAACCGCCGGGCGGCAGGACGACAGAGGTCGGCATACGGGCTCCTGATGAAAAGACAAGGAATGCTGGCCGCCTCCACCACTACCGGCGATCCACCAGCGCATGGGCGATCGTACCCAGGTCCACGTACTCGAGTTCGCTGCCGATGGGCACGCCGCGCGCCAGCCGCGTCACATGGATGCCGCGCGCTTTCAGCGCCTCGCTGATCGCATGGGCCGTGGCCTCGCCCTCGGCCGTGAAACTGGTGGCCAGGATCACCTCCTGCACCTTGCCGTCGCCGGCGCGCTCCAGCAGGGATGACAGATTCAGGTCGCGCGGACCTATGCCGTCGAGCGGAGACAGCCGCCCCATCAGCACGTAGTAGTAGCCGTTGTAAGCCCCCGTGCGTTCCATGGCCCCCATGTCGGCAGGCGCCTCCACCACGCACAGCCGGGCCGCGTCGCGCCCTTCGTCCTGGCAGATGGAGCAGATGCGGCCTTCGGTGAAGGTATGGCAGCGCTCGCAGTGGCTTACCGACTCCACGGCCGTGGTCAGGGCACGGGCCAGCTGCCGCGCGCCGTCCTGGTCGCGCTGCAGCAGGTGAAAGGCCATGCGCTGCGCAGACTTGATGCCCACGCCCGGGAGCCTGCGCAGGGCTTCGATCAGACCATCGAGCGATTGCACATCCGACATGGCGGCTTCCTTTCAATGAAGAAGATTCTCAGAAAAAAAGCGACCTGCAAGGGCAGATCGCTCGATGGCCGCTCAACGCAATTGAGTGGCTGGGGAAACCGTCACGGCCTCTCCCGGCTGTTCGGCACAACCTCTCGGGGCCAGCCTCAGAAAGGGAACTTCATGCCGCCCGGCAGGCCGGGCATGCCGGCCGTGAGCTTGCCCATCTTTTCGTTGGAGGTTTCTTCTGCCTTGCGCACGGCAGCGTTGAAGGCGGCAGCCACCAGGTCTTCCAGCATGTCCTTGTCTTCGGCCAGCAGGCTGGGGTCGATGGTGATGCGCTTGACGTCGTGCTTGCAGGTCATGACCACCTTCACCAGGCCCGCGCCGGACTCGCCTTCCACCTCGATGTTGCCCAGTTCATCCTGGGCCTTCTTGAGGTTGTCCTGCATGGCCTGGGCTTGCTTCATCAGGCCGGCCAGTTGTCCTTTGTTGAACATGTGAGTTCCTTCTTCTGTAGGGTAAAAACGAAACGCTCTAGAGCGTGTCAGGGCTGAATGGATACGGGCTTGATACTGCCAGGCACGATTTTCGCGCCATGGCTGCGGATCAGGGTCTGCACCAAAGAATGATTCATCACGATGTCTTCGGCAATGCGCTGGCGCTCATGGCTGGCCACCGCATTGCGCCGCGCGGGGCTGTCCACCACGGCGCCCTGCTCGACATGCAGCTGCCGGGCCAGGCCGGCAGCCTCCAGCGCCACACGCAGGCGCTCGCGCGTGGCGGGCTGGGCCAGCGAGCTGCTTTCCACACGCAGCGTCCAAGTATCGCCCTCGCGCGCCACCAGCTGCGACTGCAGCGCCAGCTGGCGCGCCAGCGCAGTGACGGCCTCGGCCTGCACCAGTTGCTGGACGGCAGCGTGCCAGACATCGCCCTCGGCCGTGCGCTCCACGGTCGGCGCGGGTGGCGCATCCGGGGACTGGCGGCCACGTTCAGGAGCGAAATCCTGCACATCGATCTGAGTGTCGATCTGCGGTTCGGACTGCCGTGCCACGGCAGCGGCAGGCGGCTCCAGGGCCAGATCTCCGTCATCGCTCCAGCGGCCTTCGTCGGCCCAGCCCTCATCGGGCATCCCGGCCCAGGCACCCTCGTCCGGCGCACCCTCGTCCGGCGCATCGGCATCCTGCGCCTGCGGCGCCTCATCGGCAGAAGAGTCTGCGTCTTCCTGCACATCGTCCACGGGCTCATCCACAGGCTCGTCCAGGAGCTCTTGGGCGACACCGGCGGCCGGCTTCAGCTCTGGAGCAGCGGAAGGCCTGGCCTCCTGGACAGGCGCAAGCACAGGTTCCGGCCTGGCAACTGCGGCCACGGCCACGGGCGCCTGAACAGGCGCTGGAGCCGCAACGGCTTGCACCACGGGAGCGACCACGGCGGGCGCAGCGGTCACGGGAGATGCGACAGGCGCGACGGGAGCAGGAGGCGCGACCGGGACGGGCATGGCCGCCTTGGCTGGGGCAGCGGGAGCCTCGGGCACAGCGGGCTGTGCGGGCCGCGTCTGCGCAACGGGCGCGGGAGATTCAGGCTTCGCCGTGGAGGGGGTCAGCGCTGGAGTTTTTTTTTCAGCCGCGCCCGTGGCGGGCTCTGCAGATTGCGGCTTGAACGCCAGCAGCCGCAGCAGCGCCATGGTCAGCGCCGCGTACTCGTCGGGCGCCAGGCCCAGTTCGGCCCGGCCGTGCAGGCAGATGCTGTAGAGCAACTGGGTTTCATCACGCGGCATCAGCAGCGCAAGACGGGCAATTTCAGCGGCCTCCGGATCGCTGGCGTCGGCGGCCATCTGTGGCACAGCCTGCGCCACAGCCATGCGTTGCAGCACGGCGCACATTTCCTCCAGCGTGGAGGCTGCAGACAGGCCATTGCGGCGCAGCGCCTCGGAGGTTTCCACCACCACCTGGCCATCGGCCTGGGCGAGTGCCTCGATCAGGCGGAACACATGGCTGCGGTCCACGCTGCCCAGCATCTGGCGCACCATGGACTCCTGCAGCTGGCCGCTGCCAAAGGCAATGGCCTGGTCGGTCAGCGACAGCGCATCGCGCATGGAGCCGCGCGCGGCGCGAGACAGCAGGCGCAGGGCCTGGGGTTCGGAAGCCACGCCTTCCTGGCCAAGCACCTGGCCCAGATGCTCCAGCACGGTCTCGGGCGCCATGGGCCGCAGGTTGAACTGCAGGCAGCGGCTGAGCACGGTCACGGGCACCTTCTGCGGATCGGTGGTGGCCAGCACGAACTTCAGGTACTCGGGTGGCTCCTCCAGCGTCTTGAGCATGGCGTTGAAGGCCGTGTTCGTGAGCATGTGCACTTCGTCGATCATGAAGACCTTGAAGCGTCCCTGCACCGGCTTGTAGACGGCCTGCTCCAGCAGGCTTTGCACCTCGTCCACCCCGCGGTTGGAGGCGGCGTCCAGCTCGGTGTAATCGGGAAAGCGGCCGCTGTCGATTTCGGTACAGGCCGCACAGACGCCGCAGGGCGTTGCCGTGATGCCGCCCTGGCCATCAGCGCCCTGGCAGTTGAGCGACTTGGCCAGAATGCGCGAGACCGTGGTCTTGCCCACGCCGCGCGTGCCGGTGAACAGATAGGCATGGTGCAGGCGCTGCTGCGTCAGGGCATTGGTGAGCGCCTGAACGACATGCTCCTGCCCCACCATTTCAGAGAAATTGCGGGGGCGGTATTTGCGGGCCAGCACAAGATAAGACATCCCGCGATTCTACGGGGCTGAGCACCCTCGCCCGGTGCGCCCCGGGTTTGGCCGGCCTTGTCGCCCGGGCAGCCCGGTGTTTGCCCCTATAATCGAGAGTGACGGGCCTCCTCGCATGGGGAAGCGGCCAACCGGGTCAGGTGGGGAACCAAGCAGCCCTAACCGTGAAACCAGTGCCGAGGGCAAGGCTCGTCACCTTCCATTGAACAGCAGGCCCTGCGGGCGCCTGCCCCGTCCACGCCCGCAGCGGCCCCTTCTCTCCTCAACGCGTCTCGCCATCCACCTTCAGATAGCGGGCAACGCCCTGTGCCGCGTGCACGCCGCTGGCCATGCATGCCGTCAGCAGGTAGCCACCCGTGGGAGCCTCCCAGTCCAGCATTTCGCCGGCACAGAAAACGCCGGGCGCAGCCACGCACATGCCATTGGCATCCAGCGCCTGCAGCCGCACGCCACCTGCGGTGCTGATGGCCTCATCGATGGGCCGGGCCGCCACCAAGGTGATGGGCAGGGCCTTGATGGCCTGGGCCAGCCGCGCGGGATCGGCCACGCCGTCCTTGCCCAGCACCTCATGCAGCACGGCGGCCTTGATGCCGTCCAGGCCCAGGCGCCCCTTCAGATGGCTGGCCAGGCTGCGTGAGCCACGCGGATGGCGCACCTCCGCCAGCACGCGCTCGGGTGTCAACTGGGGCAGCAGGTCGAGATGGACGGTGGCATGCCCGTCGCGCGCAATGGCTTCGCGCAGCGCGGCAGAGACGGCATAGATCAGGCTGCCCTCCACGCCCGTGGTCGTGGCCACGAATTCGCCCTTGCGCGAGAAAACGTTGCCCCGGCCATCATCAAAGGACAGCGCCACCGACTTGAAAGGCTGGCCGGCAAAGCGCTCGGTGAAATAGGGGCTCCAGCCGCGCGCAGGCTGGGGGCTGGCCCCCAGCAGCTCGGCCATGAATTCCCTGCGATCGATCTGCCCGCCCGGCGCCGCACCGCCCAGGCCCACATCGAACCCGCAGTTGGAGGGCTTCAACGCAGCGACTTCCACGCCGCGCTGCTCCAGCCAGGGCATCCAGGCGCCATCCGAGCCCAGCCGCGCCCAGCTGCCGCCGCCCAGCGCCAGCACCACGGCCTTCGCGTGCACCTGCAGCCGCCCTTCGGGGGTATCAAAGCCCAGCGCATCGCCATCCTCCCAACCCAGCCAGCGGTGGCGCGTGTGCAGGACCACGCCCTGGGTCTGCAGACGCACCAGCCAGGCACGCAGCAAGGGCGCAGCCTTCATGTCCTTGGGGAATACGCGGCCCGAACTGCCCACAAAGGTTTCCACGCCCAGCTCGCCGGCCCAGGCACGCAGCTGATCCGGGGGCAGCAGCTCCAGCCAGCGCGAGACCTCGGCACTGCGCTCGCCATAGCGGGAGACAAAGGCGGGCAGGTTTTCGGAATGGGTCAGGTTGAGCCCGCCCTTGCCGGCCATGAGGAACTTGCGTCCTGCGGAGGACTTGGCCTCGAACACATGGACAGTCAGCCCCTTGCTAGCCAGCCCTTCGGCCGCCATCAGGCCCGCAGGCCCCGCGCCGATCACCGCCACATCGCAGTCCATCGTGCGCGCCGCCGCGCTGTGTTCAAAAGCATCCATCACATCAGTTCCCATTCCAAGCTCGCATTCAACTTTGCGCTGCCGGCAGACTCATATGCCTGCAGCGCGGGCGCGCAGAATACCCTGCCGCAGGCCGTCCTGCGCGCAGGCGCCACTAATTCCCGATGACCCCGCAGCCCTGCTGCCGCCCCGTAAACAGCTATGACAGTCATAGCATCCAGCTACCGCCCATACGGTGCAGCAGGTGATAGGTTTCTGTCACAATCATTTCGCGGTGCGGATTTTCCTGCGCCTTCCTCATTGCGAAAAATCAAGGACATCACCCATGGCCAGCGAACTGATCAAACACATCTCCGACGCAAGCTTTGAAGCTGACGTCTTGCAACCCGGCTCCACGGTGCTGGTCGATTACTGGGCCGAATGGTGCGGTCCCTGCAAGATGATCGCCCCCATCCTCGACGAAGCAGCCCAGACCTACAAGGACAAGCTGTCCATCGCCAAGATGAATGTGGACGAGAACCGCGAGATCCCGGCCAAGTTCGGCATCCGCGGCATCCCCACGCTGATGCTGTTCAAGGACGGCCAGCTGGCTGCCACCAAGGTCGGCGCCCTCAACAAGGCACAGCTGTCTGCTTTCCTGGACCAGCACCTGGCCTGATTCTCCTGGCTGCCCCCTACACCGGGGCAGCCAAACATGCGGCCCGGCGCCGACCGCTGCACCGCATCGCACTGGCGCACAAACCCTGCGCCAGCGCAAATTTCCCTATGACCTGCGGATTTTTTCCTGTCATAATGCCCTTCATCACCGGCCTTATGCATCGAAGGCCGCGCTGAGACCCTCAGGCAAGCCAGCCCACTTCCACAGTGTTTCGCTTGGCTCAACGCCTCCCCCTGGTTTCTTTCCACTCCGTTCTGGAGTCTCTCCATGCACCTTAATGAACTCAAGGCACTGCACGTGTCTGAAGTCCTGAAGCAGGCCGAAGCGCTTGAGATCGAAAACGTCGGTCGCATGCGCAAGCAAGAGTTGATGTTCGCCATCATCAAAAAGCGCGCCAAGGCCGGGGAACAAGTGTTCGCCGACGGCGTGCTGGAAATCCTGCCGGATGGTTTCGGCTTCCTGCGCAGCCCCGACACCAGCTACACGGCCAGCACCGACGACATCTACATCTCGCCCAGCCAGGTCCGCCGCTTCAACCTGCACACCGGCGACATGATCGAAGGCGAAGTGCGCACGCCCAAGGATGGCGAGCGCTACTTTGCCCTGACCAAGCTCGACTCCGTCAATGGCGGCTCGCCCGAGCAGAACAAGCACAAGGTGCTGTTCGAGAATCTGACCCCCCTGTTCCCCACCCAGCAGCTGCGCCTGGAGCGCGAGATCAAGGGCGAGGAGAACATCACCGGCCGCATCATCGACATCATCGCCCCCATCGGCCGCGGCCAGCGCGCGCTGATCGTCGCGCCGCCCAAGAGCGGCAAGACCATGATGATGCAGAGCATCGCCCACGCCATCACGGCCAACCATCCCGACGTTCACCTGATGGTGCTGCTGGTCGATGAGCGCCCCGAGGAAGTGACCGAGATGCAGCGTTCGGTCAAGGGCGAGATCATCGCCTCCACCTTCGACGAGCCCGCCACGCGCCACGTGCACGTGGCCGAGATGGTGATCGAGCGCGCCAAGCGCCTGGTCGAACTCAAGAAGGACGTGGTCATCCTGCTGGACTCCATCACCCGCCTGGCCCGCGCCTACAACAACGTCGTGCCCTCGTCGGGCAAGGTGCTGTCGGGCGGCGTGGACTCCAACGCGCTGCAGCGCCCCAAGCGCTTTTTCGGCGCGGCGCGCAATGTGGAAGAAGGCGGCTCGCTGACCATCATCGCCACGGCCCTGGTCGATACCGGCAGCCGCATGGACGAAGTGATCTTCGAAGAGTTCAAGGGCACGGGCAACAGCGAACTGGCCCTGAACCGCCGCCTCTACGAAAAGCGCGTGTTCCCCGCCATCGAACTCAACAAGAGCGGCACGCGCCGCGAAGAACTGCTGCTGGCTCCCGAGATCCTGCAAAAGACCCGCATCCTGCGCCAGTTCATGTACAACATGGAC
>NZ_JTKZ01000493.1:0-42152 GCF_000799035.1 Delftia sp. ZNC0008 | reverse complement strand
CCGCGTACCTGCTGCAGCCGCCAAGGACACCAAGTCCGCAGGCACCGACAAGGCCCTGGAAGAGCAAAAGCGCAAGGCCGAAGCCCAGGAGGCCGCCAAGGCCAAGGCGGAAAAGGAACGGATTGCCAAGCAGCGCCAGGACAACTGCGCACGCGCCAAGCAGTCCAAGACCGCGCTGTCTTCGGGCCGCCTGCTGGGCTACACGAATGAGCAGGGCGAGCGCGGCTTCATGGACGACGCCACGCGCGATGCGGAACTCAAGCGCGCCGACGCCATCATCGCCTCCGATTGCGGCGCAATGCGCTGATCGCCGAATCCGGGCCGGCTCAGTAGCCGGCCTTGGCTCCAGGCCTCTGGCGCTGGAACAGCCCCGTGGCCCGAGCGCCCTGGCGTGCGAAACGCTCGCGGCGCGCCACCTTGGGGTCCACGGTCAAGGGCCGGTACAGCTCCACTCGGTCACCGTCGCGCAGGGCTTGCGTCAAAGGCGCGCTGCGGCCCCACAGGCCTGCCGGCCCGGCCTGCGCAAAGCCCAGCGCCTGCCAGCCGCCCGCCGCCGCCACCGCATCGGCAATCGTGGCACCGGCCGGCAATTGCAGAAACAGCTCGACGACTTCGCCGGCGCGCGCACTGCAGGCCAGCGTGATGCGCACAGCGGGCTGGGGCTCAGCCATAGACCTGCTCGGCACGCTTGATGAAGGCATCGACCATGGAGCCTGCAATGCGGTCGAACACCGGGCCGACCACGGCGGCAAGGGCCATGTTGTCGAAACCGTAGTCCAGTTGCAGTTCGACACGGCAGGCGCGCTGCGATCCGTCGCCCACGGGGCGGAACATCCAGTGGCCCTCCAGCCGCGAGAACGGCCCCTTGATCAGGCGGATGCTGACCTGGCGCCCGCCATCGTCGAGCACGCTGTGCGTGTTGCGCGTGACGAAGGACTTGCGCATGCCGCCGAATGCAATGCCCACCTCGGCCGTCATGCCCTGCTCGTCCTGCTCCAGCACCCTGGCCTGATCGCACCAGGGAAGGAAGTCGGCATAGTGGGCCACGTCCGTCACCAGGGCAAACATTTCTTGGGGGCTGTACCAGATCAGGACGGACTTGTTGACTTTTTTCATGAATGGGGCGGGCTGCACGGCATGCAAAACACCGGCAGCGCCGCCATGGCACAGCCGGCTGTCACAATGACGGCAAGGCGAAACTAAAATCCCGCACGGCGGGAAGACGGCAATCCAGTATTGTAGGGAGACCTTTCATCTCCAGGTTTTCGCCGCATCTATTACTCCATGGCCAAGAAACCTGAAACACAGTCGCGCATCGCCGACAACAAAAAAGCCGCATTCAACTACTTCTTCGAGGAACGCTTCGAGGCCGGCATCGTGCTGCACGGCTGGGAAGTGAAGGCACTGCGCAGCGGCAAGGTGCAGTTGACGGACGGCTACGTCATCGTCAAGGACGGCGAGCTGTTCCTGCTCGGCTGCCAGATCAACCCGCTCAAGACCGCCTCCACCCACGTCAACCCCGACGCGGCGCGCATCAAGAAACTGCTGCTCAAGAAGGACGACATCCTGCGCCTGATCGGCAAGGTGGAGCAAAAGGGCTTCACCCTGGTGCCCATCAACCTTCACTGGAAGAACGGCTATGTCAAATGCGACATTGCCCTGGCCAAGGGCAAGGCCGAGCACGACAAGCGCGACGTGATCAAGGACCGCGAAGGCAAGCGCGAGGTCGAGCGCGCCATGAAGAGCTTCAACCGTTGACGGGCATCCGCAGCTTTTTTTGCACTGCTGCGGAATAAACCGGCACGGCCCAGTGTTCATTGCAGTGTCCGGCCGCAATTTCGCGCGCCGGCAAGCACCGGAGACAGCGATGAAGAAGCTCGGCATGAAACTTGGTACCTGTGCCTTCACGGCAGCCCTGACATTGGCCCTGGCAGGCTGCTATTCCGCGCCTGCGGCCAACGCCTCTGGCCAGACGCCGCCCAGTGCGGTCAGCGTGCAAAACGGCATTCTGGTCGGCGCCAACGGCATGACGCTCTATACCTTCGACAAGGACACGGCCGGCAGTGGCAAGTCCGTCTGCAATGGCCCCTGCGCGACCAACTGGCCGCCCCTGATGGGCAAGCAGGCGCCCTCTGGCGGCAACTACAGCGTGATCCAGCGCGACGATGGCAGCAGCCAGATCGCCTACAAGGGCAAGCCCCTGTACTACTGGGTGAAGGACGGCAAGGCCGGCGATACCACGGGCGACGGCGTCATGGGCGTCTGGCATACCGCACGCCCCTGAGTCCGGCCCCCTGCGCGATCGGACCCGCCCATGGACCGCAGCCAGATCCTGGAGCACCTGCCCGGCCTGCGCCGCTACGCGCGGCTGCTGGCAGGCGATGCCTGGGCAGCCGACGACCTGGTGCAGGACACGCTGGAACGCGCCTGCCGCAAATGGCTGCTGTGGCGCTCCGATGGCGATCTGCGCGCCTGGCTGTTCACCCTGATGCACAACCTCTACCTGAACCAGCGGCGCTCTGCCGCACGAGGGCAGTGGCTGGACATCGACAGCCTGTCCGAGTCCCTGGCAGCGCCCGAGGACAGCAGCGACGCTGCCCTGGACCTGGAGCGCTGCCTGCAGCGCCTGCCCGCCGAGCAGCGGGCCGTGCTGCTGCTGGTCAGCGTGGAGGACATGAGCTATGCCGACACGGCGCGCGTGCTGCAGCTGCCCCTGGGCACCGTGATGTCGCGCCTGTCGCGCGCACGCTCCCGGTTGCGCGAGCTGATGGAGGCACCGCCCGCAGCTTCGCCCGCCCAGACTGCTGCACCCCAAGCCGCAGCCCCGTCGCTGCGCCGGCTCAAATGACGAGGCCGCCATGACTGCCCCCGCCCCCTCCTCCCCCTCCTCCTGTGTCTCGGCTGCCACGGCCATCCCCGACGAGCAGCTGCATGCCCTGGTCGATGACCGCCTGCCGGCCCCACAGGCACAGGCGCTGCGCGAGCAGCTGGATGCAGACAGCGCAGCACGCGTGGAGCAATGGCAGCGCCAGCGGCAGCTGCTGCGCGCCCTGCACGGCGCCCGCAGCGAACCGCCCATGCCCGATGAAATGCGCGCCGCCGCCGAGCAGCTGCAGGGCCTGCAACAGCGCCAGCAGCAATGGTGGCGCTGGGGCGGCATGGCCGCAGGCTGGCTGCTGGCCTTCGGCCTGGGCTGGCTGGTGCACGGGCAGCAGGCAGCGCCTGCGGCACCCTCAACGGCGGACACGCTGGCCGCTGCCGCACCTGCCCGCTTCGCCCATCAGGCAGCAGTCGCCCACGCGGTCTACCAGCCCGAGCAGCGCCACCCGGTCGAGGTCGAGGCAGCGCAACAGGCCCATTTGCTGCAATGGCTTTCCAAGCGGCTGGGCCGGCCGCTGAAGCTGCCAGCCCTCACGGAACTGGGCTATGAGCTGGTGGGCGGCCGGCTGCTGCCCGGCGACAGCGGCGCACGCGCCCAGTTCATGTACCAGGATGCGGCCGGCGAGCGCATCACCCTGTATCTGGGCGCGCTGGAGGACCCGGCCACGCGTGGCGAGACCGCCTTTCGCTTCAGCAGCGACGGCCCCGTGCCCAGCTTCTACTGGGTGGACCAGGGCTTTGGCTATGCGCTCAGCGGCGCCCTGCCGCGCAACCGGCTGCTGCAGCTGGCCACGGCCGTGCACCAGCAGCTTTGAAGCCTGGGGCCACGGCTACCAGGGCAGCGGCGCCGCCTCGCCGTTGCCATGTTCGCCGTAGTACAGCGAGGGCAGGAAGCGCGACAGGTAGGTGAACTCCGTGTAGCAGTGGCGCAGCAGGCCCAGGCCCAGCGCGTCCGGCAGCTCGGCCGCCGGGTCAGCGCAGGACTGGCCCAGCAAAAAGCGGCTGCGCAGCACGCAGCCAAAAGGCGTGTCACGCGCCAGGTGCACCATCTGCCCGTCCATGGGGTCCCCGCTGGCATCCAGCTGCACATGCTCGCCGAAGCCGATACGCGCATACACGGCGGCCGATGCGCGTTTTTCGGCAAAGGCCAGCTCCAGCTGCGCAGGGTCGAACAGCTCGCGCGGATCGTGGAACTTGAGCCTGGCCGCCACGGGCGGAATATCGGCCAGGGACTCCACCGCTTCGATGGACGCGCCGATATAGCTCTCGCCCTTCTTCCATTGCGCATCCCAGCCACGATGCGCGATGTGGTCATGCGGATGCCACCACTTGATGTGCTGCGTGGTCTCGAAGAACTTGAACCACCAGTCCAGCATGCGGCCGCTGCAGCCGTGCAGGTCGGTGCGGCAGGCCACCACCAGACAGCCGCTGGGCAGGCGCTGGATTCCCGTCTCCAGCCGCAGCGGCGTGATGTGCAGCAGCTCGTCGATGCGGGAAATGTCGGGCTCGAAGGCATGGGAGTTCATGGGTGTTTTCCGTTCCTGGGTTGATGAGGAAAAGCCATCTTATATTAAAGAAACGCACATCGTTTCCAAACAATCGGATAATCCCGGCCGGGTAACAAAATGCTGCACAACCAGGCACGACCCTGCACAACACCGAACGGAACGACAAGAAATCCAATGGAATCCGAAATCACTCCTGCGGCCCCCAGGCCGCGCGGGCGGCCGGCCCGGCCCGAGCACGAGGCCAACGATGCCGCCCTGGCCGCCGCCACCTGGCTCTTGCTCAACGAAGGCTATGCCGCCACCACCATGGAAGCCGTGGCCAGGCGCGCGGGGCTGGCCAAGAAGACGCTCTACCGCTTTGCCGCCAACCGCGAGGATCTGGTGGCCCTGGTGGTGCGCAGCTGGACCGACGGTTTCCGCCCCGCCCTGTCGGCCGATGCGCAGTCGGCCTCAGAGGTGGCTCCGGCGCTGGCCGAGATCCTGCGCGTGATTGCCGCGCGCGTGCTGTCGGCCGAGGCGGTGGGGATGTTCCGCCTGCTCACCACCGATTTCCCCGCCAAGCCCGAGTTGCTGGAGGTCTACCAGCGCAACGGCATAGAGCGCGGCCGCGGCATGCTGGTGGACTGGCTGCGGCGCCAGTGCGCGAAGGGGTTGCTCAGGGCAGAGCAGCCCGATGTCATCTGCGACCTGTTGCTGTCCATGGCCATTGCCGAGCCGCTGCGGCAGATGGCCCTGGGCCTGACGCCGCCCGTGCCCGAATGGGATCCGGGCCCGCGCATTGACGACGCGGTACGGCTGCTGGCAGGCCATTCCTGCCGCATGGAGCCCGCTGATCGCTGAACCGAAAAAAAGGCCATCCGGCGCGGTGCCGGATAGCCTTTTGAACCCTTGGAGGTTTGAGCAACCGCCGCGCGATCAGTCCAGCGCCGCCAGCGGGTGCGAGTGCACTGGCCAGGGGCTGTCGAAGAAGGCACGCCATTGCGCGTCCTGCACGTCTTCGATGCGCGCGGGGTTCCAGCGCGGTTGGTGGTCCTTGTCCACGGCCAGGGCGCGAATGCCTTCGATGGTCTCGCTCTGGCCGGGGCGCAGGTAAAAGCAGTGGCGCACCATGTCGCGCTCCATGCGCAGGTCCTGGGCCAGCGTCATGCCGCGTGCGCGGCGAATCTGCTCCAGCACCACGTGCAGCATCAGCGGCGAGCGCTTGCGCAGCGTGGCTGCCGTGTGCTGCGCCCACTCGCCATCCGCCGCTTCCAGTGCCTGCACCATGGCAGCCACCGTGGGCAGGGCAAACACGCGGTCGATCTCGGCGCGGGGCTGGGCCGCTGGCTTGGCCGGGGCCGTGAACTTCGACTTCACCAGCGCCTCGACGGCCGCTGCATCGGCAAAGCTGCCGGCGGCCAGGGCATCCCACAGCGCAGGCTGCTGGTCCGAGGGCAGATAGCCATCGGCCAGGCCGAAGTCCAGCGCGTCGGCCGCGCCGATCACGTCGCCCGTCAGCGCCAGCCACTCACCCGCGTGACCGGGGCAGCGCGATAGGAAGTAGCCGCCACCCACATCGGGGAACAGGCCGATGGCCGTCTCGGGCATGGCCATCTTGGTACGCTCGGTGACGATGCGCAGCGTGCCGCCCTGGCTGATGCCCATGCCGCCGCCCATGACGATGCCGTCCATGAAGGCGATGTAGGGCTTGCCGAAGGTGTGGATCAGGTGGTTGAGCGCGTACTCCTCGGTGAAGAAGTCCTCCAGCTGCGGATTGCCCGTGCTGCCTGCGCCGTGCAGAAAACGGATGTCGCCGCCCGCGCAGAAGGCGCCGAAGGCCCCTTCCTTGCCCATGCCGCGGATGGCCACGGCCAGCACCTGATCGTCCTTTTGCCAGGCCAGCAGGGTGGCCAGCAGATCGCGCACCATGCCCAGCGACAGCGCGTTCAGCGCCTTGGCCCGGTTCAAGGTGATCATGCCAATGCGGCCCCGCACTTCGCTGAGGACTTCGCCGGCAGCTCCCGTCATATCTTGCTCCTTGTTGCTATGCATGCCCTGCCCCGGCAGCCCGGGGCGATGAGCCGCAACCATAGCTGAAAATCCGCGCCCACCCCTGACAAACAGGTGCCAATTTGCGCAAGTGCACGACAGGGCGGGCAGCCGCCGCGCACCGCAGCGCACTCAGTCCAGAGAGACGCCCGTGCTCTTGACCACGCCGGCCCAGCGCTTGATCTCGCTGCGGATGTAGGCGCCGTATTCCTCGGGCGAGGAGCCCAGGCCTTCGGCGCCCTGCAGCTGCAGCTTCTCGACCACGCCCGGGTCCTTGAGCGCGCGCATCAGCTCCTGGTTGAGCCGCTGGATGATGGCGGCTGGCGTCTTAGCGGGCACCATCACGCCCTGCCAGGCCCCGGCCTCGAAGCCGGACATGCCGCTTTCGGCCAGCGTGGGTACATCGGGGAAGTTGGGCAGGCGCTTGGAGGAACTCACGGCCAGCAGCTTGAGCCGTCCCTCCTTGATGAAGGGTGCGACGGAGTTGATGGTGTCGGTCATGAAGTCGATCTGCCCGGCCACCAGATCCACGTCGGCCGGCGCGCTGCCCTTGTAGGGCACGTGGCTGGCCTCGATCTGGTAGTGCTGCACGACCTGGAAGACCGCCAGGTGCGTGACATTGCCGTTGCCGGCCGAACCATAGGACAGCTGGCCCGCCTTGTCCCTGGCATGGCGCACGAACTCCTGCACGTTCTTCACCGGCAGCTTGGGGTTGACCACCAGGCCCAGCGGCACCACGGCCGTCAGCGCCACGGGCATCAGGTCCTTGTTCACGTCGTAGCTCATCTTCTTGTAGAGCGACGGGCTCAGCGCAATGGACGAGGTGTTGTAGAGCACGGTGTAGCCATCGGGCGCGGCCTTGGCCACCAGGGCGTTGCCGATGTTGCCGTTGGCGCCGGGCCGGTTGTCCACGATCACGGTCTGGCCCAGTTGCTGGCCGACCTGCTGGGCCAGCACGCGCGCCACCAGGTCGGTGGGCCCGCCCGGCGGGAAAGGCACGACCAGCGTGATGGGCTTGCTGGGCCAGGGCTGCTGTGCCAGGGCCGCTCCCGGCACTGCCGCTGCGGCTGCCATGCAGGCCGCCACGGCGGCCAGCACCCTGCGCCGCCCTTGTCTGCCTGCGGCCTTGTTGCCTTTCTTGTCCATGCTGTTGTCTCCTGGTGTCGTTATGGGAATTCTTTTGTCCGCCTAGCTGCGCCCTGCCAGCAGGCGCACGGCCGTGTATTCCATGACCTTCTGGTGGCCCTGGTTGAAGACCTCGATGCGCGAGGTGACGACGGCGCGGTTGCCCTTGGAGGTGGGCCTGATGGCGGTGACCTCGACCAGCGCCTCGATGGTGTCGCCCACCAGCACGGGGCCGAGGATCTTCTGGTGCAGCTCCAGCATGGCCAGGCCCGTGCCCTGGATCATGCTTTGCAGGATGAAGCCTTCGATCAGCGCATAGGTCATGGCGCCCGGCACGGGGCGGCCGGCAATGGCGCCGCCGTCGTAGCCCTCCTCGATGAAGATGGCCTCCAGCATGCCCGTGGCATTGATGAAGGCGACCAGGTCGGATTCGGTCACGGTGCGGCGGAAGGTGCGCAGTTGCTGGCCGACCTGCAGGTCCTGCCAGAAAAAGCCCTGGCCCATGCGGGGCACGGCGTTCCAGGCGGCGCCAGGGTGGGGCTGCGGGGTGTTCACTGTCATCTCATGTCTCCTGTTGCGTGGTCTGCAGGCCGGCGATGCGCTCGGCGCTCCAGCCCGCCTGGGCCAGCAGCGCCGCCGTGTGCTCACCCAGGCGCGGGGGCATGCCCATGGGCACCTGCAGGCCATCCATGCGCACGGAGGAGCGAGGCAGGTGCACGGTGCCCATGGCGGGGTCGTGCAGCGGCACGAAGAACTTCGTGGCCTGCAGATGCGGATCGGCGGGAAGCTCATCCATGCGCGCCACCGGGGCGGCGGGAATCTCCAGGCGCTGGCAGGTATCGAGCCAGTACTGGGTGCCGTGCAGGGCCACATGCTCGCCTGCGGTCTCCAGCAGCTCGGCAATGTGGGCCGTGCGGCTGGCCTGGCTGGCAAAGCGCGCATCCAGGGCCAGCTGCGGCTGGCCCACGGCGGCGAAGAAGCGCTGCCAGTGCGCATCGGTGTACGGCATCATGCAGACGTGGCCGTCCAGCGTTCGGTAGGGCTTGCGCCAGGGCGCCATCACGCGCGGGTAGCCTGCGCCGCTGAGCGCGGGGCTGAAGTGCATGCCGTAGAAATGCTCGACCAGGTTGAAGCCCACCATGGTCTCGTACATGGGCACTTCGACAAAGCAGCCGTGGCCGCTGCGCTCGCGCTGGAACAGCGCCGCCAGCACGGCATGCGCGGCCACCAGGGCGCAGGTCTTGTCGGCCGCGATGGTGGGCAGGTAGCGCGCCTCGCCCGTCTGGCGCTCCATCAGGTCGGCCAGGCCGCTCATGCCCTGGATGACGTCGTCGTAGGCGGGCATGCCCGCATAGGGGCCGTCCTCGCCAAAGCCATGCAGGCCTGCGTAGACCAGGCGCGGATAGCGCTCGCGCAGCGTGTCGGGGTCCAGGCCCAGCGGGGCCAGCTTCTGCGGGCGCATGCTGTGCATGAACACATCGGCCGTGGCCAGCAGCGCATGCAGGGCCTGGCGCGCCTCGTCCTGCTTGAGATCGAGCACCACGCTCTTCTTGCTGCGGTTGGTGCCCATGAACATGGCTGCCATGCCGGGCTCCACGGCCGGGCCGGTGTGGCGCGTGGAGTCGCCGGCCGGCGGCTCGATCTTGATGACTTCGGCGCCATAGTCGGCCAGCACCTGGCTGGCCAGCGGCCCGAACACCACGCTGGACAGATCCAGCACCCGAATCCCTGTCAACGCAGCCTGCACTGTGGTCTCCATGTTGCTTCAGGGAGCCAGTATTTGATATCTTTGAAGTCGCGTCTAAGACTTAATTCAGCATCGCTGATACACGGTGGATATCAATGGACCTGCGCCAACTGCGTCACTTCGTCATCCTGGCCCGCACGCTCAACTACCGGCAGGCGGCCGAGCAGCTGCACATGTCGCAGCCGCCGCTGTCCCAATCCATCCGCCGGCTCGAAGACAGCCTGGGCGTGCAGCTGTTCCAGCGCGACCGCCGGGGCACGGAGCTGACCGAGGCAGGCCGGGCGGCCCTGGAAAGTGCCGAGCTGGCACTGCACCATGCGCGCCAGGTGCAGGAGGTCTCGCAGGCCACGGCCAGCGGCGAGCGCGGCCGGCTGCACATAGGCTTCATAGGCTCGGCCACGTTCTCGCTGATTCCACGGCTGGTGCAGGCCTTTCGCAGCGAATATCCGCTGATCGACCTGGTGCTGACCGAATCGACCACGCGCGAGATCTGCGCGCAGGTGGCCAGCGGCGATTTCGATGCCGGCCTGCTGCGCTACCCTGTGACGCAGGCCACCGAGCTGTCCATCACGCCCGTGGAAAAGGACGAACTGGTGGCCGTGCTGCCCGAAGGCAACCCGCTGCTGCAGCGGCCCGCCTTGCGGCTGCGGGATCTGGCCGACCAGCCCTTCGTCAACTACCGCCCCAGCGAAGTGCCCGGCCTGCATGCGCTGGTGGTGCTGGCCTGCCAGAACGCGGGCTTCATGCCCCAGGTCAAGCAGCATGCGGTGCAGGCCCAGACCCTGGTCAGCCTGGTGGGCGCGGGCCTGGGCGTGGCCCTGGTGCCGGCCGTCGTGGCCAAGGGCAGCACGCCGGGCGTGGTGTTCCGCACGCTGCAAGACGCCGGGACCCTGCCCTCCATCGGCCTGGCCCTGGCGCTCAACCCGCACCAGAGCGCAGCGGCCGGCCAGCGCCTGCGCGAATTGCTGCTGCGGCTGAACGCCTGACGGACGGCCTGGCGGACGGCGTGGCAGAAGCCGCCGCAGAAAAGACAAAGGCCGCGGATGCGGCCTTTGACAATCAGGGCGACGAAGCCGGCTGGCTTGCGCGCGCCCTCGGCGCCACGGCGCTTATGCGCCTGCGCGCGAAGCGCGCTTGCGCTCGTTCTCGGACAGGTGGCGCTTGCGCACGCGGATGCTCTTGGGGGTGATTTCCACCAGCTCGTCGTCCTCGATGAATTCCACCGCGTATTCCAGCGACAGGTCGATCGGGGGCGTGATCTTGATGGCATCTTCCTTGCCGGACACGCGGAAGTTGGTCAGCTGCTTGGTACGCGTGGCGTTGACCACCAGGTCGTTGTCACGGCTGTGGATGCCGATGATCATGCCTTCGTACACGGGATCGTTGGCCTTGACGAACATGCGGCCACGGTCGTCCAGCTTGCCCAGGGCGTAGGTGAAGATTTCGCCTTCGTCCATGGAGATCAGCACACCGTTCTTGCGGCCGCCGATTTCGCCCTTGTGCGGCTCGTAGCTGTCGAAGATGTTGGAGATCAGGCCGGAACCACGGGTCAGGTTCAGGAATTCGTTGGTGAAGCCGATCAGGCCACGCGCAGGAATGCGGTATTCCAGGCGCACGCGGCCGCGGCCATCGGGTTCCATGTTGACCAGCTCGCCCTTGCGCTCGCCCAGGGCCTGCATCACGCCACCCTGGTGGCCTTCCTCGATGTCGGCCGTCACCAGCTCGATGGGCTCGTGGCGCACGCCGTCCACGTCGCGGTAGACCACGCGGGGCTTGGACACGGCCAGCTCGTAGCCTTCACGGCGCATTTCTTCCAGCAGGATGGTCAGGTGCAGTTCGCCGCGGCCCGACACTTCGAAGATGCCGTCTTCGTCGGTTTCCTTGACACGCAGGGCCACGTTGGAACGCAGTTCCTTTTGCAGGCGGTCCCAGATCTGGCGGCTGGTCACGAACTTGCCTTCACGGCCCGCCAGCGGCGAGGTGTTGACGCAGAAGTTCATGGTCAGCGTGGGCTCGTCGATCTTGAGCATCGGCAGCGGCCGGGGGTTCAGCGGGTCGGTCAGCGTGACGCCCATGCCCAGGTCGGCGATACCGTTGACCAGCACGATGTCGCTGGGGCCGGCTTCGGTCACCTGCACGCGGTCGATGCCCTGGAACTTCAGCACCTGGTTGATGCGGCCCTTGTAGCTCTTGCCGTCAGGACCTTCCATGACCAGCACGTCGGTCGAAGGCTTGAGCGTGCCGGAGGTGATGCGGCCCACGCCGATGCGGCCCACGAAGGTGGAGTAGTCCAGCGCCGAGATCTGCATTTGCAGCGGAGCGGCGGGATCGCCCTTGACCGAAGGCACGTGCTTCAGGATGGTGTCGAACAGGGCCGACATGTCGGGGCCCCACTGCTCGCCCGGAGCGCCTTCTTCCAGCGAGGTCCAGCCGTTGATGCCCGAGGCGTACACCACGGGGAAGTCCAGCTGCTCGTCGGTGGCACCCAGCTTGTCGAACAGGTCGAACGCGGCGTTGACCACGTAGTCGGGACGCGCACCGGGCTTGTCCACCTTGTTGACCACGAGGATGGGCTTCAGGCCCAGGGCCAGTGCCTTCTTGGTCACGAAGCGCGTCTGGGGCATGGGGCCTTCCTGCGCGTCGATCAGCAGCACCACGCCGTCGACCATGGACAGGGCACGCTCCACTTCACCGCCGAAGTCCGCGTGGCCGGGCGTGTCGAGGATGTTGATGTGCGTGTCGTTCCAGCTCACGGCGCAGTTCTTGGCCAGGATGGTGATGCCACGCTCGCGTTCGATGGCGTTGTTGTCCATCACCGTGTCCACGACTTTCTCGTGTTCGGCGAAGGTTCCGGATTGGCGCAGCAGCTGGTCCACCATGGTGGTTTTGCCGTGGTCCACGTGGGCGATGATCGCGATATTGCGGATTTGTTTGCTCATAGTGTTTTCCCATTGCCGCTGCGTCATGGGCGCGGCGTGTCTTCCAAAATCTGTTGAATTTCCAGTGAACTGAGCAGGCGGGCGGGGATGAGTTCCCCACGCACCACGCGCCCCACCCCCAGCAGAGCCTGGGGGTTTTCGCCATACACAGCCACCGCCTCGGCATCGGCCCAAGCGCCCTTGCGGGGCAGGCCCGTGAGAAAACGGGCCGCATCTTGCTCGCCCAGCGTGACAGCCGTGTGGCTGGCCAGCAAGGCATCGACAGGCTGCAACTGCTGCAGACGCTCGTCCTCGCCCATGGCGGCCAGCGCCTCCAGCGAGATACAGCGCTCGACACCCAGCCCGCCGGTGTCGATACGGCGCAGCGCGCGCAGGTGCGCGCCGCAGCCCAGGGCCTCTCCCACGTCCTCCGCCAGCGTGCGGATATAGGTGCCCTTGCTGCAGGTCACCAGCATCCGGATCGCCGGCTGGCCTTGGCTGTCTTGCGTCAGCGAAAGCTCCAGTGCGTGGATTGTCACTTCGCGCGCCGGACGCTCGACTTCGATGCCGGCACGCGCATATTCATAGAGAGCCTTGCCGTCCTTCTTGAGGGCGCTGTACATGGGTGGCACCTGGCGGATCGCACCCGTGAACTGCGCCTGCACGGCGGCCAATCGCTCGGCCGTGAGGGCGGCGAAGTCAACGGCGCGCTCGCGCAGCACCTCGCCCTCGGCATCGGCCGTGGTCGTGGTCTGGCCCAGGCGCGCAATCGCCTCGTAGGTCTTGGCAGCTTCAAGCTGCAACTGGCTGAACTTGGTCGCCGCACCGAAGCACAGCGGCAGCACGCCGGTGGCCAACGGGTCCAGCGTGCCGGTGTGTCCGGCCTTTTCGGCGCGCAGCAACCACTTGACCTTCTGCAAGGCGTCGTTGCTGGACAGCTCCAGCGGTTTGTCGAGCAGCAACACCCCATGCACAGGGCGCCGCTGCACCCTTGTGCGTGGCGCGTTCATGGGGCTACTCTTCCTTCCCGCGCGAGGAGACGGCCTTGGCGATCAAGGCGTTCATGTCGGCCGCACGCTCGGTGGTGCGGTCGTAGATGAAGTGCAGCGTGGGCACGGTATGGATGTGCAGGCGCTTGAACAGGCCGTTGCGCAGGAAGCCTGCGGCCTGGTTCAGGGCGTCCTGCGTCTCCTGCGGATCGCCGATCAGCAGGCTGAAGTAGACCTTGGCGTGGGCATAGTCCGGAGTCACCTCCACGCTTTGCAGCGTCACCATGCCCACGCGCGGGTCCTTCAACTCGCGTGCGATCAGCTCCGCCAGATCCCGCTGGATCTGGTCGGAGACTTTGAAGCTGCGGTTCGGCGCAGCGGACTTGCGTGTTGCCATGTCGAATTACAGCGAGCGCGCGATTTCCTTGATCTCGAACACTTCGAGCACGTCGCCTTCGCGAATGTCGTTGTAGTTCTTGAGCTTGATACCGCACTCGAAGCCTTCCTTGACTTCCTTGACGTCGTCCTTCAGGCGCTTGAGCGATTCGATCTCGCCCGTGTAGATGACCACGTTCTCGCGCAGCAGGCGGAAATGCGCATTGCGCGTAACCTGGCCTTGCGTGATGTACGAGCCAGCCACGGTGCCGATCTTCGACGCCACGAACACGGTACGGATCTCGGCCATGCCGATGATCTCTTCCTTGCGCTCGGGAGCCAGCATGCCGGACATCGCTGCCTTCACCTCTTCGACGGCGTCGTAGATGATGTTGTAGTAGCGCAGGTCCACATCGTTGCTCTCGGCCGTCTTGCGCGCCTGGGCATCGGCCCGGACGTTGAAGCCGATGATGATGGCCTTGGAGGCCAGCGCCAGGTTCACGTCGGACTCGCTGATGCCGCCCACGCCCGAGTAGACCAGCTGCACGCGGATCTCTTCGGTGGAGAGCTTGAGCAGCGATGCGCCCAGTGCTTCCTGCGAGCCCTGCATATCGGCCTTGACGATGATGGGCAGGGTCTGGACCTCGCCCGCACCCATTTCGGCGAACATGTTCTCGAGCTTGGCAGCCTGCTGGCGGGCCAGCTTGGTGTTGCGGAACTTGCCGGCGCGGTAGGTCGCGATTTCGCGGGCGCGGCGCTCGTCCTGCAGCACCATGAAGTCGTCGCCGGCCTGGGGCACGTCGGACAGACCCTGGATTTCCACCGGGATGGAGGGGCCAGCGGACTTGGTCTGCTTGCCGTCTTCGTCCAGCATGGCGCGCACGCGGCCGTAGGTCTGGCCTGCCAGCACCACGTCGCCCACCTTCAGCGTGCCGGACTGCACCAGCACCGTGGCCACGGGGCCGCGGCCCTTGTCCAGCTGCGCTTCGATGACCAGACCCTTGGCAGCGGCTTCCACGGGAGCGGTCAGCTCCAGCACTTCGGCCTGCAGCAGGACCTGTTCCAGCAGCTCGTCGATGCCCTGGCCGGTCTTGGACGACACGGCGATGAACGGGGACTCGCCGCCGTACTCTTCAGGCACCACCTGCTCGGCCACCAGGCCTTGCTTGACGCGGTCGAGGTTGGCATCGGGCTTGTCGGCCTTGGTGATGGCAACCACGATGGGCACACCCGCCGCCTTCGCGTGCTTGATGGCTTCCTTGGTCTGGGGCATCACGCCGTCGTCGGCAGCACACACCAGGATGACGATGTCGGTGGCCTGTGCACCACGGGCACGCATGGCCGTGAAGGCCTCGTGGCCCGGGGTGTCCAGGAAGGTGACGATGCCGCGGGGCGTCGTCACATGGTAGGCACCGATGTGCTGGGTGATGCCGCCGGCTTCGCCCGACGCAACCTTGGTGCGGCGGATGTAGTCCAGCAGCGAGGTCTTGCCGTGGTCCACGTGGCCCATGACGGTGACCACGGGGGCGCGCGACTCCTGGGCAGCTTCCTGCTGGGACACTTCCTCGGCCGTGAAGGCTTCGGGATCGTCCAGCGCAGCGACCTTGGCGGTGTGGCCCATTTCCTCGACCACGATCATGGCCGTGTCCTGGTCCAGGGGCTGGTTGATGGTGACCATCTGGCCCATCTTCATCAGCACCTTGATCAGCTCGGATGCCTTGACCGACATCTTGTGCGCCAGCTCGGCCACGGTGATGGTCTCGGGCACGTGCACTTCAATGGCACGGAATTCCGTTGCCGCGCTCTGGTGCTGTCCGTCATTGCGGTCATTGCCACGACGCCCGCCACGCGGGCCGCCGCGCCAGTTGGAACGGCCGCCCACGCCACCGGAGCTGTCGCCACGGGTCTTGATTTCCTTCTTCTTGCCATCGCCGGCCCAGCTCGAGGAGAGCTTGGCGGACTTGACTTCCTTGCCGGCGCCGGCAGGCGCGCGCGCACCGGCTCCGCCGGCGGTCGTGCCAGCGGGCTTGTGCAGCGTGGTCTTCTTGGCATCGGCGGCAGCAGGCGCTGCAGGCTTTGCCACGGGCTTGGGCTCTTCGGGCTTCTTGGCCACGAGCACCTTCTTGGGCGCAGCCATCATGGCGCGAATGGCTTCGGCTTCGGCCAGCGCCTTGCGGCGGCGGTCTTCCAGATCCTTGGCGCGTTCGGCTTCCTCGGCCGCACGGGCCTTGGACTCTTCCTCGGC
This sequence comes from Delftia sp. ZNC0008, assembly GCF_000799035.1. Taxonomy (NCBI): domain Bacteria; kingdom Pseudomonadati; phylum Pseudomonadota; class Betaproteobacteria; order Burkholderiales; family Comamonadaceae; genus Delftia; species Delftia sp. ZNC0008. The sequence goes on along the minus strand of NZ_JTKZ01000493.1, from coordinate 26,337 downwards.
CTTGGCGCGTGCCGCGAGCTGGGCTTCGGCGCGCGCTATCTGGCCGGCAGCCTGCTCGCGCGAGGCTTCCTGCTTAGCGCGGTTGGCCTCGACAATCTTTGCGGCTTCGGCAGCCGCATAGGCGGCTGCGCGCTCTTCGGCTTCGCGCTCGCGCTGTTGGACTAGCTCGCGCTCTTCGCGCTCACGGCGTTGCTGTGCCAATTCTTCCTCCTCCCGGCCGATCATTTCGGCCTGGCGACGTGCTTCCCCTTCGCGGCGCACCAATTCCTGAGATTCGCGCTCCGACGCCGCGCGCTGCTCCTGGGCAGCCGCAACGGCAGCGGGATCGGAGGCGCCTTCGGCGGCCTCGTCGCGCTTGACGAAGGTGCGCTTCTTGCGCACTTCCACCTGGATGGTGCGGGCGCGGCCCGACGAATCGGCCTGCTTGATCTCGCTGGTGGACCGTTTGGTCAGCGTGATCTTCTTGGCGCCACTTCCGTGGCTGGCCTGCAGATGGCTGAGCAGTTGCTGCTTGTCGCCGTCGGTCAACGCATCCGATGCGTTGTCCTTGGCGACGCCTGCAGCCTTGAGCTGCTGCAGCAACGTGTCAGGGGTCTTGTTGAGCTCTTTTGCAAACTCGGCAACCGTATTACTGGACATAAATGCTCTGAACCTCCCTGACCTTACTCTTGCCCTTCGGTGAACCAGTGCTCACGCGCCTTCATGATCAAAGCCTTCGCTTCTTCCTCGGTCTGCCCGGTCAGCTCGGTCAACTCATCGATGGCCAGATCGGCCAGATCGTCGCGAGTGTGCACATTGGCCTCGGCCAGCTTGTCCACGATCTCCGGAGTCATTCCCTCGAGCGTCAGCAGATCCTGCGACACCTTGCCCACGTTTTCCTCGTGCGCGATTTCCTGCGTCAGCAGGGCATCCTTCGCACGGGTGCGCAGCTCGTTCACCGTCTCTTCGTCGAACGCCTCGATTTCGAGCATTTCCTGCAGCGGCACGTAGGCCACTTCTTCCAGGGTCTCGAAACCTTCCTCGATGAGGATGTTGGCGATTTCCTCGTCCACATCGAGCTTTTCCATGAACAGCTGGCGCGCAACGGCAGACTCGTCCGCCTGCTTTTGCGCAGACTCAGCCGCGTCCATGATGTTGATCTTCCAGCCGGTAAGCTCGGAAGCCAGGCGAACGTTCTGGCCGCCACGGCCGATGGCGATGGCGAGGTTTTCCTCGTCAACCACCACGTCCATGGCGTGCTTTTCCTCGTCCACAACGATGGACGACACATTGGCCGGAGCCAGCGCACCGATCACGAACTGTGCGGGGTCCTCGGACCACAGCACGATGTCCACGCGCTCGCCAGCCAATTCATTGGTGACGGCGTTGACGCGGGTGCCCCGCACGCCGACACAGGTGCCGATGGGATCGACACGCTTGTCATGGCTGAGCACGGCGATCTTGGCGCGGCTGCCGGCATCGCGAGCGCAGCTCTTGATCTCCAGCAGGCCCTGCTCGATCTCGGGCACTTCGTTGCGGAACAGCTCGACCATGAACTCCGGCGCCGAACGCGACAGGATGATGGGCGCGCCGCGCAGCGTGGCGTCCACTTCCATGATCATGGCCCGCACGCGGTCGCCGTTGCGCAGGTTTTCCTTGGGGATCATTTCGCTGCGGCGCAGGCGTCCTTCGACACGGCCGGCCTCGACGATGATGTCGCCCTTGTCCATGCGCTTGACCGTGCCCGTGAAGATCCGGTCGCCGCGCGACAGGAACTCGTTGAGCAGCATTTCGCGCTCGGCATCGCGGATCTTTTGCAGGATGACCTGCTTGGCCGCCATCGCACCGATGCGGCCGATGGGCACCGACTCGATCTCTTCCTCGATGTACTCGCCTTCGGAGATGCCGGGGACGCGGTCCTGTGCGTCCATCAGCATTTCTTCGGCATCGGGGTTTTGCAGGCCCGCATCATCGGGCACCACCAGCCAGCGGCGGAAGGTGTCGTAGTTACCGCTGTCGCGATCGATGGCCACGCGGATGTCCACTTCACCTTGGTACAGCTTCTTCGTGGCTTGGGCCAGGGCCGATTCCACTGCACCGAACACCAAATCGCGCTCCACGTTCTTTTCGCGCGAAATGGCTTCTACCAACATCAACAATTCGCGATTCATGCGACGACTCTCCTATTTCAATCACGCAGAAAGGGGATGGCAATGCCCTTCTGCCCCAATGATTCGACGTACCCTGCCCGCTCCGATCAGACCGGCTTGGCAGAACGCCCCTTGAAATCCACAAGGGGAGCCAGACGCGCCTCGCGCAGCTCCTCCAGCGTGAAACCCAGCGCCTGCAGGGGCGCGGGAACACGCTTCTTGCTGACCCTCTGGCCAGGCTTGGCGGGTGGCTCGTCGCTCCAGACGATCTGCCAGCCACCACCTTCGGCACGCTCCAGCGTGCCGCGGAATTTCTTGCGATTGGCGCTGACCTGCCCTTCAGCGGCAGCGCCGATGGGCTCCTTGAGGGTCAGGTCGATGACTTCCCCGACAAAGCGGATGAAGTCCTGCTCATGCCGCAGGGGGCGGTCGATGCCCGGGGAGGAGACCTCGAGGCGCGTGTAATCCGTGCCATCGACCTCCAGCGCGAACTGCAGCTGGCGCGTGATCTTCTCGCAGTCCTCGACTGTCACGAACTGCTCCGGCACCACCGGCTCGCCCTCCACCGGGGGCTGCCAAGGCAAATCAATTGTGACGCGCAACAGCCCGCCTGCCGAGCGTTCTATTTCCACCAGGTCATAGCCCAGACCTGTCACGGTTTGTTCAACGATTTGCTGTAGTGCCACGTGTAATTAAATTCAATCCTGCAAACACAAAAGACCCGGAACGCCCCTGGAACCTTGGCAGCAGCCATGTCCCAACAGCGCCGAGCCCCATGGCAATCCCTAAGGTCGCCCGAAGATCGCCCAAAAAAAAGGGCGGTTGGTACCCGCCCGTTTGGTCGTGAATATGCCATTGTATCCGCAAACGACCTCCAGGCCAAGTTCGCGCCGTACAAAAACAGGCGCTGGCAGGCACTGCGCAAGGCAGCCCAGGCCAGGGCGGACACCCCTCCGCCGGATGCTCAGGCGCCCACGCGCTCAAGCGCCTGCGCCGACTGAAGCCGCCGCAAAAGGGCCTGCGCTTCGGCGGGGTCGGCCGGGGCCGCGCCAGGGTCCTGGGCCAATGACTGCAGCATGCGCGCCACAACGCCCGGCTGGGGCAGCACCGGCCCCAGAAAGCGCGCGCGCTCGCCGTCAGCGATCAGCACAGAGGGAAAGGTTTCGATGTCCAGGTCCCCGGCCACATCCTCGCGGTCCTCGACATCAAGCCAGACGAAGTGCATCTGCGGGAACTGGGTGGCCAGCTCCGCAAACGCGCTCCGGTACTGGTTACAAACGCCGCACCATTGCGCACACAGGCAAACCACCCACCAGGGGCTGGCTGCCGCGCTGTCGTCCGGCAGCTTGCCGGCCATTGAATCCATGGAAAACCTCTCAGAAACCACGCCCTTCCCGGGCGCGATAAACCTCCATGGTACCGATTTCCGCCGCCTTGTTGCCCCAGGCATTGCGCACATAGCTGGCCACGGCGGCCACCTGTGCGTCAGACAGCACATGGCCAAAGGGCGGCATGCCATGCGGCTGCGGCTGTTGCCGCGTGGACGGGGGATAGCCACCGTCCAGCAGCACCAGCAGCAGGTTGCGCGGCTCGGCCATGGTCACGGAGGCATTGCCGGCCAGCGCAGGAAACGCGCCCGGTGTTCCCTGGCCCTGCGCACCATGGCAGACCGCGCACTGCCGTTCGTACACGGCCCGCCCCAAGGCCATCTGCCCGGGCTGCACAGCCTTGATGGCGCCGTGCCCGTCTGTGCCGGCAGATGGGGCAGCAGCGCCCTGCTCCTGCAGATAGGAAGCCAGCGCCTGCAGATCCTTTGGCTGCCAGTGCTGGGTGCTGCGCGCCACGACTTCGGCCATGGGGCCCAGTGCCGAGCCTGAAGGGCCGGACCCCGTCTGCAGCAACTGCACCCAGGCGGACTCCTGGCCGGCACGCACACCCGCCTCGCCGGGATCGAGCAGCGAAGGCGCATACCAGGACTGCCCTGCCACAAAGCCGCCGGACATGGCCTGGCCGGAGGCACCCAGGCCATTGCGCGGCGCATGGCAGGCCGCGCAATGGCCCAGCCCCTGGGCAAGATAGGCGCCGCGATTCCAGGCCGGGGCCTTCCCTGGCTGGTCCTGCCAATCCTTCGGCGAGAAGAACAGCGCCCGCCAGACGGCCAGCGACCCCTGCCAGCCATAGGGAAAGTCCAGCGCATGCGGCGGCGTCTGCGCGCGCACGGCGGGCAGGCTTTGCAGATAGGCGAACAAGGCGTCCGAATCGGCGCGCGTCACGCGGGTGTAGCTGTCATACGGGAAGGCGGGATACAGCAGGCGCCCTTCGCGCGAGCGCCCGTTGTGCAGCGCACGCCAGAAGTCCTGCGCCGACCACAGTCCCAAGCCCGTCTCCTTGTCGGAGGTGAGATTGCTGGTGTACAGCGTGCCGAACGCGGTGGGCAAGCCCCGCCCGCCCGCATATTCGGCACCGCCCGCCGCCGTGTGGCAGCCAGCGCAGTTGCCTACCCGCGCAAGGTAGGCGCCGCGCTCGACCAGGGCGGCCTGTGTTTCGGTCGATCCCGACCAGCCGCCGTGGCCATAGGCATGAACCCCCTGCTCCCCCCGCAGGTTGAGCCAGACCAGCAGCAGCCCCACCAGGACCAGGACCACAAGAGCCAGCAGGGGCCACCGCCCGCGTACGCTCGCGCTGGCCGGATTTTCCACTTGGATACTCATGGCCTGCCCTCCTGACCGCCCACAGCGGCCACCGCACCGCAGCGCAGCGGCAAGGAGCGCGCCAAGGCCTCATGTCCTCCCGGCGTCGCCGATGCAGGCCGCGACGACAGCCATGCCGTGACGGCCACGACTTCCTGCGGCGTCAGCGCCTTGGCCACCTGGTCCATGCAATCGGGAGCGGCCGCCTGACGCTGGCCCGAGCGCCAGGCGCCGATCTGGCTGTTGAGATAGTCGCGTGACAGGCCCAGCAGACCCGGGATATCGTCGCCCGCGCCCATGAGCCGCTGGCCATGGCAGGCAGCACAGGCGGGCAGGCCCCGCTGCGCGTCGCCCTGCAGCACCAGCTGCTCGCCACGCGCGAGGTCGGCGGGCGGCAGCTGCGCCGGCACGGGCGACGCATAGGGCAGCTCAAGGCTTGCGAAATGCACGGCGATCTGGCGCAGATAGTCGTCCGACATGAATTCGATCAGCCGGTTCATGGCCGGATAGCTGCGGCGCCCCTGCTGGAAATTCTTGAGCTGGCGGTAAAGATAGCCCGCAGGCTTGCCCGCAATGCGAGGAAAGTAGCCGCTGGGTGTGGCCCGTCCCTCGGGACCATGGCAGGCCGTGCAGGCCAGCACCCTGGACGCCATGGAGCCCACATCGGGCAGAGGCGCACTGACCACGGCGGGGGGCAGGTCCGCCATCGGCACGCCCGGTGCCGGCTGGGCGGACTGCGCCATCACGCCGCATGCACAGGCCGCCAGCCATGCGCCCAGCACGCTCCTTGCCCCCTTGACGCCTGAAAGCCCTGTCCCGTACCGCCATCGCCTGCCATGTGCCATGTCCGACGCCTCCTTTTGCGTCCTGCCGACGCGCGAATGTAGTAAACCCGTCACAAGATGCCAGTCCAGCAGGAAAAGGCCCATCGGTTGAGACCCTGCCATGACCGGGCTATGCTGGCTTCTGGCTTGTCCAGAACATCGCCCGCAAGGGCTGGAGGACGGAAATTCATGGAATACAAGGACTACTACCGCATCCTGGCCGTGGACCGGCAGGCCAGTGCTGACGAGATCAAGAAGGCCTACCGCAAGCTGGCGCGCAAGTACCACCCGGACATCAGCAAGGAAGCGGATGCCTCGCAACGCATGGCCGAGATCAATGAAGCCAACGCCGTGCTGTCCGATCCCGAAAAGCGTGCCGCCTACGACGCGCTGGCCGATGCGCCCCGCCGCAGCGCAGGCGCCGGCGGATTCCAGCCGCCACCGGACTGGGAAGGTCAGGACTTCCACTTTCGCAGCGGCGATGGCGCCATGCCGGACGGCGATGCGGATTTCAGCGAATTCTTCTCGCAGATGTTCGGCCAGGGCGCCCGCGCGCGCCATGCGGGCGGCGGGCAGCACCGACCTCCACCCGACCTGCGGGGGCAGGACCAGCACGCCAGCATCGAGCTGGACCTGCTGGACAGCTACCACGGCGCCCAGCGCAGCCTGCACCTGCGCAGCACGGTGCTGGATGAGGACGGGCGGCCGGTGGCGCGGGACAAGGAATTGCAGGTCAGCATTCCCAAGGGGGTGCGCGAAGGCCAGATGATCCGTCTGGCAGGCCAGGGGGGCCCGGGCCTGGGCAACGGTCCGGCAGGCGATCTGCTGCTGGAAGTGCACCTGCGCCACGACCCGCGCTGGTGGGCCGAGGGCAAGGATGTCTACCAGCCCGTGTCCCTGGCTCCCTGGGAAGCCGCACTGGGCGGCCCGGTCCGCGTGGCCACCATTGCCGGTGAATTCGAGGTCAGCGTGCCCGCGGGCAGCCGCGCTGGCCGCAAGCTGCGCATCAAGGGCAAGGGCTTGCCAGCCGCCACGCCGGGCGACCTGTACCTGGTGCTGGGCATCGCCCTGCCCGAGCCCAAGACCGACGCCCAGCGCCAGGCCTATACAGCACTGGCCCAGGCCTTTCCTTCGTTCGATGCCCGCCAGCACGCAGCGGGCCAAGGAGCCACGCGATGAGCACGCCGCTGTATCCCTTCTACGAGCCCGCAGAACTGCTGGGCGAAGGCGCTCTGGACCTGCAGGATCTCGCCCGCCACTGCCAGCGCAACACCGCCTGGGTGGTGGAGCGCGTGCAGACCGGGGTGCTGTACTGCGAGAACGAGCCGGCCGGCGACGCGGCCGACGCGCAGGCACAGTGGCGCTTCAGCAGCCACATGCTGGTGCGTGCGCGCCGCATAGCCCATCTGGAGCACAGCTTCGATGCCGACCCTCAACTGGCCGCGCTGACGGCGGACCTGATCGAGGAAGTGCAGATGCTGCGCCGCAAGCTCCAGGCACTGCAGCACTGAGCGCATTCGCCCCAAAAGCAAAAGCCCTCTTTCGAGGGCTCTTGCTTTCGGAACGCGGCCGCAGCAGTCATGCATGCGGCCAGCCGTGCTCAGCGGTGACGCTTGCCGGGGTTCTTCTTGGTATGGGTGTGGGCGCCACGGGCGCGGCTCACGCGCTGGCCACGGCCGGGCGTCGGCAGGGTGACGCCGTTGGGCAGGGGAGGCTGGGGAGTGAACTTGCGGTCGGCTTCGGTAACGATCTTGTTGCCCATGGCATTTCCTTCTTCAAAAAAATGAGAACGCGCAATTAGGCCATAGACCTGCAGGCCCGCGCATAAAAAAACACATGGCCTGCTCCGGCATAGGGAAAGTTCCTGCGTTGCGCAGCCCGCACAGCCGCAGTTCCGGCAGCGCCGGCCTACACCGCGGCCCGGCGTTCTGTCCTAAAGTAGGAGCACGCTGCCAAGCGCACATGATGCCCCTGGCATGCGCTCCTGCCTGAACACGGAGTTCCGCACGATGTCACCCCGCCAACCACGCACAGAAGTCACCACCCCGTCCACACCCCGCCCTGCCTGGGTTCGGCCCGCGGCAGGCCTGGCTGGGCTTGCCGTCGGGGCCGCTGCAGCCGCCTTGCTTTGGAAGGGCCTGCGCAACCCGCCCATTCCTGCCACAGTGGAGCCCGTACGCGGCTGGGACATCCAGCGCTACATGGGCCGCTGGTACGAGGTGGCCCGCATAGACCACCGCTTCGAAAAAGGCCTGGAGCGCACCCAGGCCGAATACACGCCGCTTCCCGATGGAAGCGTGCATGTGCTGAACCGGGGCTACGACGCAGGCCGCCGGCGCTGGAAGTCCGCTGAAGGCAAGGCCCGCACGGTGCATGGACCCGGCGTTGCGGCGCTCAAGGTCTCGTTCTTCGGACCGTTCTACGGCGGCTACAACGTGGTGGCCCTGGATGCCGACTACCGCTGGGCCATGGTGGTCGGCTCGGACCTGCGCTATTTCTGGATTCTTTCGCGCACCCCTGAACTGCCCGATGGCGTGGCAGCGCGCCTGCTGGCCCAGGCCCGGCTGCTGGGCGTGCCCGTGGACAAGGTGCAGTGGATTCTTCAGGACGGTGTCAATCCCACGGGCAGCTGGTAGCGGCCCGGCGGCAGGCCGGCGAACTCAGAACCCTTCGGGCATGCCGTCACCCGAAAAGCCAGCAGCCTCCACCAGCCGCTGGGTATAGGACTCACGCGGCGCGCCCAGCACCTGGGCCACGGGGCCGGATTCGACGATGGCGCCATCCTTCATCACCACCACGTCATGGGCCATGGCGCGGATCACGTCCACATCGTGCGTGATGAGCAGATAGGCCAGGCCACGTTCGCGCTGCAGCCGCTGCAGCAGGCCCAGCACCTGCTGCTGAATGGTCACATCCAGCGCACTGGTGGGCTCGTCAAGCACCAGCACTTCAGGCTCCAGCACCAGGGCACGCGCAATGGCGATACGCTGGCGCTGGCCCCCGGAGAACTCATGCGGATAGCGATCGAGCAGACCGGGGAACTGCTCATCCGTCAGCCCGACGGCAGACAGCATGTCCACGACACGGTCACGGCGCTGCCGCCCCGTGAGCGCCGGGGCGTGCACGCGCAGGCCCTCGCCAACAATCTGCTCCAGCGTCAGCCGTGGCGACAGCGATGAATACGGGTCCTGGAACACCACTTGCACCTTGCGCCGCAGCGCAAGATTGGCCGGCGAGTTGCGCGTGGCCGGCTGCCTCCAGGCCTGGCCAGCGATGCGCAGTTGGCCTTCATGCGGCAGCAGGCCCAGCACGGCCTGGGCCAGCGTGGACTTGCCCGAGCCCGACTCCCCGACCACACCCACGGTGCGCCCGGGCATCAGGTCCAGGTCGGCGGACTGCACGGCAACAAAACGCCCCTGGCCAAACCAGCCGCGCACGCCCGTCAACGGCACCGGGTAGCTGACCTTGAGGCCCTGCGCATGGACCAGCGGCTCGGGAGCCGCCCCCGGTGTACCGGCCTGCGCCTCGACCAGATCGCGGCGCGGCACACTGGCCAGCAGCTTGCGCGTGTAGGCATGGCGCGGAGCTGCCATGACCGCCGGCACCTCGCCCTGCTCCACCAGCTGCCCGCGCTCCATCACCGCCACGCGATCGGCAAAGCGCCGCACCAGGTGCAGGTCGTGGGTGATCATCAGCACGGCCATGCCGGTCTGGCGTTGCAGGTCATCGAGCAATTGCAGGATCTGTCCGCGCAGCGTGACGTCGAGCGCCGTGGTCGGCTCATCGGCCAGCAGCAGGCGCGGGCTGCTGGCCAGTGCCATGGCGATCATGGCGCGCTGACGCTGGCCGCCGCTGAGCTGATGCGGAAAGGCGCGGGCACGGCGCACGGGCTCGGCAATGCCCGTGGTCGCCAGCAGTTCGGCCGCCTGGGCCAGGGACTGCGCCCGCGTCAGCCCCTGCTTGAGGCGCAGCACCTCGCCCACCTGTTCGCCCACGGTCATCAGCGGATTGAGCGCCGTCATGGGCTCCTGGAAGATCATGGCTACGTCGCCGCCGCGCACGGCCCGCATCTCGCGCTCGGGCAGGCGCAGGAGGTCGCGGCCGTCGAAAAGCGCCTGCCCGCCCAGCTGGGCGTCACCGGCCAGCCGCAGCAGGGACAGCGCCGTGATGGTCTTGCCCGAACCGGACTCACCCACCAGCGCCAGCTTCTCACCGGCCGCCAGATCGAAGCTCACGCCGTGCACCACGTCCTTGCTGCCAAAGCGCACGCGCAGGTTGCGCACAGACAGCAGCGTCCGGCCGCGACCGGGGGCGGAAGGCATGTCCATTGCCGGCTGCTCTGCGTTCATGCGGCGTCCTTCGCATCAACGGCCGGGGCTGCATCGGTGGCAGCGGCCTTGCGCGGGTCCAGCGCATCGCGCAGCGCATCGCCCATGAAGGTCAGCAGCAGCAGCGTCACCACCAGCACCGCAAAGGTGGACAGCGAGATCCACCAGGCATCGATGCTGTTCTTGCCCTGGCTCAGCAACTCGCCCAGGCTGGGCGTATCGGGCGGAACGCCCAGGCCCAGGAAATCAAGCGAAGTCAGCGCCAGGATGGCTGCACTCATGCGAAACGGCAAAAAGGTGACCACGGGCGTCATGCTGTTGGGCAGCAGATGGCGCCAGATCAGCGCGCCATTGCCCACGCCCAGCGCACGCGCCGACTTCACGTAGTCGAGCTGGCGGTTGCGCAGGAATTCGGCCCGCACATAGTCCGACAGCCCCATCCAGCCGAACAGCGACAGCAGCACCAGCAGCAGCGAGACGCTGGGCGCCAGCACCGCGCTGAAGATGATCAGCAGATACAGCTCGGGCATGGAGCCCCAGATCTCGATGAAGCGCTGAAACGCCAGATCGGTCCTGCCGCCGAAAAAGCCCTGGATGGCCCCCGTCACCACGCCCAGCACCACGCCGGAGGCCGTCAGCGCCAGCGCAAACAGCACGCTCACGCGAAAGCCGTAGATCAGTTGCGCAAGCAGATCGCGCCCGCGATCGTCCGTGCCCAGCAGGTTCTCGCGCGAGGGCGGCGCCGGATTGGGCAAGCTCGCAAAGTAGTTGAGCGCCTGCGGCCCGTAGGGATTGAGCGTGTACAGCGCCCAGTTGCCACCCTGGCTCAGGCGATCCCGGATGTAGGGATCCAGATAGTCGGCCGCCGTCTCGAAGTCGCCGCCGAAGGTCTTCTCGGAATAATCGTTCCACAGCGGCCAGTAGGTCTGGCCTTCGTAGCGCACCACCAGGGGCCGGTCGTTGCTGATCAGCTCGGCGCCCAGGCTCAGCACCACCATCACGCAAAAAGCGACCAGGCTCCAATATCCCAGCCGATTGCGCCTGAACCGCAGCCAGGCCCGCCGCGCCGGCGAAACCGCCGCCGCCGCCATCGGTGCAGGCGCCCCAGCCCCTGGCAGCCCCGTTCCAGAAACCACAACGGATTGCATTTCAGTGTCCATGTCGCTCCAGGAAACGAAGCCCGGCGCCACGCGCCGCCCGTCCGCCCCCCGCGATACAGGGCGCCGTGCATACCGGGCAAGCCGCGAAGCGGCTCGGAAGGTACCTAGTCAAACCGTACACGCGGATCCACCCACACATAACAAAGATCGCTGACCAGCTTGGTCACCAGGCCGATCAGCGTGAACAGGTACAGCGTGCCCAGCACCACGGGATAGTCGCGCCGTATCACGCTGTCATAGCTGAGCAGGCCCAGGCCGTCCAGCGAGAACAGCGTTTCTATCAGCAGCGAGCCCGTGAAGAAGGCACCGATGAAGGCGGCCGGAAAGCCGGTGACGATGGGAATCAGCGCATTGCGCAGCACATGCCGATAAAGCACCTGCCGCTCCGACAGGCCCTTGGCGCGGGCTGTCAGCACATATTGCTTGCGGATCTCTTCCAGAAAGGCATTCTTGGTGAGCATGGCGGTGATGGCGAAGCTGCCCGCCACCATGGCCGTGACCGGCAGCGCGATATGCCATAGATAGTCCACGATGCGCGCGCCCCAGGACAGCTCATCCCAGTTGGCCGAGGTCAGCCCGCGCAGCGGAAACCATTGCAGCTGCCCGCCGAAGATCACCAGCAGCGCCACGCCCAGCACAAAGCCCGGAATCGCATAGCCCACCAGGATCAGCAGCGTGGTGAAGAAGTCGAAACGCGAGCCGGCACGCACGGCCTTGGCAATGCCCAGGGGCACGGCCACGAGGTAGCTGATGAAAAAGGTCCACAGGCCCAGGCTGGCCGAGACCGGCAGCTTCTCCTTGATCAGCTGCCAGACATCCTTGTTCTGAAAGAAACTGCGCCCCAGGTCGAACCGCGCGAACTGCCCGAGCATCTGGAAGAAGCGCTCATGGGCCGGCTTGTCAAAGCCGTAGAGTGCCTTGATCTGCTCTATGCGCTGGGGGTCCACCCCCTGGTTGCCACGGTAGGCCAGGCCACCGCCTTCGCCGCCACGGCCCACGCTGGCCTTGGCTTCGGCAAGGTACTGCTCCACCGGGCCACCGGGCACGAACTGCACGACCACGAAGGTCAGCAGCAGCACGCCCAGCAGGGTCGGCACCATCAGCAGCAAGCGTTTGAGTATGTAGGCCCACATAAGAAGTCCTGCATTATGTCGATTGCCGGGGGGCACCCCGGCCCGGGAGCGTGCCCATCATGCAACGGATCGCAACGATGCGGCGGCAGCGCCCGCTCATGGAGGCGGCGCGGTCAGCACCGGCATGCGGGCCCACCAGGTATCCATGGCCCAGCTCTCGCCCTTCGCGTAGGCGGGAACCACGGCGGGCCGCACCAGCCGCCAGGAGTCGTAGACCATGCGGTGCGTTCCCGCGCTCCACTGCGGAATCAGGTAGTGTCCATGCGCGATGACACGCTCCAGTGCGTGGCACGCGGGCAACAGCTGCGCCTCGGTCTTGGCCTCGGTCATGCGCCGGATCAAGGCATCGACGGCGGGATTCTTGACTCCGGGAAAATTGCCCGAGCCGTCCGTGTCCGCCGCCCGACTGCCGAACAGGTCGGCGAATTCCTGGCCCGGGTTGTTCGTGCCCTGGTAGGCAATGGAGATGATGTCGTAGTCGAACTTCTCCACGCGCTGCTGGTACAGCGCAAAGTCCGCCGAGCGAAAGCGCAGCCGTATGCCCAGCTTTTCCAGATTGCGTATCCAGGGCGAGACCTGGCGTATGCCCGACTCGCTGCTGTCCAGGTACTCCAGCTCCATGGCCTGGCCCCGCGCATTGCGCAGCACGCCATCCTGAATGGTCCAGCCGGCATCGGCCAGCAATTGCCGCGCCTGGCGCAGGTTGGCACGCAGCGAGTTGTTGCCATCGGTGCGCGGCGGCTCGGCCATGGGGCCGAAAGCCTCCGGCGGAATGCTCTTGCGCAGGGGCTCCATGAGCGCCAGCTCCTCTGGCGAGGGCTCGCCATGGGTCTCGCAGGCCGTGTTGCCGAACAGCCCGCGCACGCGCTGGTAGGAGCCGTAGAACATCTGCCGGTTCATCCATTCGTAGTCCAGGGCCAGGTCCAGCGCACGGCGAACGCGCACGTCCTGCAGCAAAGGGCGCCGGGTATTGAGCACATAGCTCTGGAACCCCGAGGGCAGCTTGTTGCTGAATTCGCCCTTGACCAGCTCGCCCCGGTCGAAGCGCTTGCCGTACAGGCGCCGCGCCCAGTCGCCGGCGCTGTAAAAACGCATCAGGTCGAACTCGCCGGCCTTCAGCGCTTCCAGCTTCGCCGTGTTGTCGCGGTAGATCTTGACGGAGATGCGGTCGAAATTGGCCGTGCCCACGCGCGCGGGCAGATCGCGCCCCCAGTAGTCCGGGTCGCGCACATAGGTGATGTCCTTGCCGAAGCGCACAGGTCCTATCCTGTAGGGCCCACTGCCGATGGGCGTATCCGTCACCACCTGGTCGAAGGGCTTGGGCTTGCCGTTTTCCATGCCCCAGTCGCGGCTGAAGACGGGAATGGCGCCCACAACCAGCGGCAGTTCCCGGTTCGGCTGCTTGAAGCGAAAGCGCACCGTGCGTTCATCCAGCACGTCGACCCCCGCCACATCGAAGAACAGCGATCGGTAGCCAGGCAATGCGTGCGGCCCCACCAGCGTGTCATAGCTGAACTTGACATCGGCAGCCAGCACGGGCTTGCCGTTGTGAAAGCGCGCTTGCGGCCGCAGCCGGAACGTGGCCGACAGGCCGTCGGGGGCAGCCTGCACATCCTCTGCCAGCAGTCCGTAGCCCGTGGCGGTCTCGTCCAGCGAGGGCCACAGCAGGGTGTCGAACATCAGTTCGGCCAGATAGGCCGGAGACGATCCCTTGATGGTGAACGGGTTGTACTTGTCAAAGGTGGAGATGCGCAGGTTGCTCACCAGGCGCAGCTCGCCGCCCTTGGGGGCCTTGGCGTTGACATAGTCGAAATGGCTGAAGCCCTCGGCATAGCGGGGCTCTCCCCACAGGGCATAGGCATGCGAGCCCCACGCCGGCACACACGCCGAGGCCAGCAGCAGCGAAGAAATCATCCAATGGCGCATGCGACAATTCTGCACCACGCAGCCAGCCGCCCGCTGGCAAACGCTGACGCGGGGCCCCGCCTTCGCCGCCAGCTGCTGCGCACTTCCACTCACTTCCTCTGGAGAACAACAATGGGCTTTCTCGCCGGTAAAAAACTGCTGATCACGGGCGTTCTGTCCAACCGCTCCATCGCCTACGGCATCGCCAAGGCCTGCCACGCACAGGGCGCGGAGCTGGCGTTCAGCTATGTGGGCGAGCGCTTCAAGGACCGCATCACCGAGTTCGCCGCCGAATTCGACTCCAAGCTGATCTTCGACTGCGACGTGGCCGACGACGCCCAGATCGACAAGCTGTTCGCCGACCTGGGCGCCACCTGGGGCAAGTTCGACGGCTTCGTGCACAGCATCGGCTTCGCGCCGCGCGAGGCCATCGCCGGCAACTTCCTGGAAGGCCTGTCGCGCGAGGGCTTCAAGATCGCGCACGACATCAGCGCCTACAGCTTCCCCGCGATGGCCAAGGCGGCCCTGCCTTACCTCAATGACAAGTCCTCGCTGCTGACGCTGTCGTACCTGGGCGCGTTGCGCTCCATCCCCAACTACAACACCATGGGCCTGGCCAAGGCATCGCTGGAAGCCTCGGTGCGCTACCTGGCCGAGGCCGTGGGCCGCACGGCAGACGGCCGCGCCATCCGCGCCAACGGCATCTCGGCCGGTCCCATCAAGACGCTGGCCGCATCGGGCATCAAGGACTTCGGCAAGCTGCTGGGCCGCGTGGCCGATGCATCGCCGCTGCGCCGCAACGTGACCATCGAGGATGTGGGCAATGTGGCCGCCTTCCTGCTGTCCGACCTGGCCTCGGGCGTGACGGCCGAGATCACCTACGTGGACGGCGGCTTCAGCCAGACTGCAGGCCTGTCGGCCGACCAGGTCTAAGCGGCCACCGCCACCCGACCGGCCCCGCAGGCATTGCCGCCTGCGGGGCTTTTTTTCGCCCGGAACCCACGACTGCGGGTCCTGCCTGCACGCGCAAGGAAATACACATCGGCTTGACTGAGGTCATTTTTGTTTTGAATGAGAATGATTCTCATGAATAATACAATTCTCAGATCAATATCAAGGAATCTCTGAAACCCTCGGAGCCAGCAGAGATGCAAGCAACCCCTGACCTCAGCCTGCCCTCTCCCGTTCAAGCCCCCATCGATGCGGCACTGCAGGCCTCGTCCCGGGTCTTCGACATCGCGGCAACGGCCCTGCCCTCGCGGCTGGCGCACTGACTGCAGGTCTCGCCCCCCCACACGCCTTACGACGCACCGATTTCCCCCGTAGTCCCTGAAAGAAACCACATGAGCAACTACACCCTGCCTCCCCTGAACTACGCCTACGACGCGCTGGAGCCCCATATCGATGCGCAGACCATGGAGATCCACTACACCAAGCACCATCAGGCCTATGTGAACAACCTGAATGCCGCACTCAAGGACACGCCGCACGGCAGCCAGCCCGTGGAGCAGCTGATCGCCGACCTGTCCCTGCTGCCCGAAGGCGTGCGCGGCGCCGTGCGCAACAACGGCGGCGGCCATGCCAACCACAGCCTGTTCTGGACCGTGATGGCCCCGGCAGACCAGGGTGGCGGAGGCGCCCCCTCGGGCGAGCTGGCCCAGGCCATCGACAGGGAGCTGGGGGGCTTCGATGCCTTCAAGGCCACCTTCACCCAGGCCGCGCTCACGCGCTTTGGCAGCGGCTGGGCGTGGCTCGTGGTGGGCAAGGACGGCAAGCTTGCCGTGGAAAGCAGCGGCAACCAGGACAGCCCGCTGATGGCCGGCATCGGCTCCGGAGCCACCCCCATCCTGGGCCTGGACGTGTGGGAACACGCCTACTACCTCAAGTACCAGAATCGCCGCCCCGAATACATCGCGGCGTTCTACAACGTAGTCAGCTGGACCGAAGTGGCCCGCCGCTACGCCGCAGCCCGCGGCTGATCGGCCAAGCCTGCCCGCCAACGCCCCAACCCATTCCCGACCAGCATGGATCTGCCACAACGCTTCCGCTCCAAGACCAGCGTACGGTCCAACATCCGCCTGTGGATCGGCCTGGCCATCATGATGGCCGGCGCCTGGGCGCTCACCAGCCAGTTCTGGGCCTATGCCCAGAACCATCCGGTGGTCTTCCAGGCCCTGGCCGGCGGCTCGGCAGCCGCGCTGGCGACAGCCCTGGGCACCGTTCCCGTGATGCTGTCCCAGCGCCTGTCCGAGCGCACGCAGGACACCTTGTTCGGCTTTGGCGCCGGCGTCATGCTGGCGGCCTGCGCCTTCTCGCTGATCCTGCCGGGGCTGGAAGCGGTGCGTACGCAGGGCCTGTTTGGGGGCGGGGGCTGGGCGGCAGGCGCTGTCATCGGCACGGCAATCCTGCTGGGCGGCGCGGCGCTCATGCTCATGGACCGGCTGCTGCCGCACGAACACTTCATCAAGGGCCGCGAAGGCCTGGACCCGCAAGGCGCGCGCAAGCTGCAGCGCACCTGGCTGTTCGTCTTTGCCATTGCCCTGCACAACCTGCCCGAAGGCCTGGCCATCGGCGTGGGCTATGCGGGCAACGACGGACTGCGCGCCAATGCGCTGGCCACAGGCATTGCCATCCAGGATGTGCCCGAGGGCCTGGTGGTCGCCGTGGCCCTGCTGGCTGCGGGCTACAAGCGCAGCTTTGCTGTGGCGCTGGGCATGGCATCGGGCCTGGTGGAGCCGCTGGGCGCCGTGCTGGGCGCAGTCATCGTCAGCGGCTCGGCCGCGCTGCTTCCCTGGGGCCTGGGCTTTGCGGCAGGCGCCATGCTCTTCGTGATCAGCCACGAGATCATTCCCGAGTCGCACCGCAAGGGCCACGAGGCCTTTGCCACGGGCGGCCTCATGCTGGGCTTTGTGCTGATGATGGTGCTGGACACGGCGCTGGGCTGAGTCCGCGCACCGCGCACGCCTGGCTCAGGGCAGCAAGAGCCCCAGCTCCCGCGCCGCCGCCAGCACATGGCGGGCGTGGCGCTCCTCGTAGCGGTGGGCTGGCATGGTCAGTGTCAGTGCCGCTGCCAACTCTCCATCGCGCTTGAAGACCGGGGCAGAAATCCCGGCGATCTCCCGGTGCCTGTCTCCCACCATGGCGCAGTAGCCATCGGCGCGCACGCGGGCCAGCTGCGTGCGGCTGCCGCCGCGCGATGCGGCGTACAGCTCGGCATCGAACGCGGACAGCACCCGCCCGCCCGCACCCTGCCCCAGCGGCAGCAGATCGCCGGTGCGCGCATGGTCGCGCACGGGATGGGGCGAATCCACGCGGTACAGGCACAGCCGGTCCTGCCCCTGGCGCACGTGGTAGGCCGCACTCTCGCCCGTGGCCTGCACCAGGGTACGCAGCACGGGCATGATCACGCTGTCCAGCGAGAAATGCCGGGCATACACGGTGTTCAGCCGTGCCACGGCCGGGCCCACGGCATAGCGGCCATCATCCATGCGCAGCACCCAGCCGCCATGCTCCAGCGAAGCCAGCAGCCGCAGCACGGTGCTCTTGTACAGGCGCGTGCGTTCCGACAGCTGGGCCAGCGTCAGCCCGTCATCTCCGTCGCGAAAGGCGGCCAGCAGGCTCAAGGCCCGGTCCACCGCAGCCACGCCGCCCGGCGCGGCGTTCTCGTCGGCTACCGATTCCGTCACTGATTTGCGAGGCATATCGAAGGCACCCAAGGGAAAACCCCAGGCACGCAGGCTTGACGATAGCGCGTGCAGCAGGGAATATTTCAA
The DNA here is from genome assembly GCF_000799035.1 of Delftia sp. ZNC0008. Taxonomy (NCBI): domain Bacteria; kingdom Pseudomonadati; phylum Pseudomonadota; class Betaproteobacteria; order Burkholderiales; family Comamonadaceae; genus Delftia; species Delftia sp. ZNC0008. The sequence goes on along the minus strand of NZ_JTKZ01000493.1, from coordinate 8,395 downwards.
TAGAGAGAATCAAGTTCTATCTATTAGAACAACTCAAGCAACCGATGTCAACAGGCGAATCCTGCGGTCATCGCCACCCACCACCGGATGTCCCTGCCCATGTCCTCCCACCGTTTTGACGTACTCATCAGCGAAGTCGGCCCGCGCGATGGCCTGCAGTCCGTGGCCTCCACCATGTCCACAGCGCACAAGCTGGCGTGGATCGACGCCCTGGCCCATGCGGGCCTGCAGGAGATCGAGGTCGGCTCCTTCGTCTCGCCCAAGCTGCTGCCCCAGATGGCCGACGCGGCCGAGGTGGTCGCCCACGCCATCACGCTGCCCGGCATCACCGTGATGGCCCTGGTCCCCAATCTGCGCGGTGCCGAGGCTGCGCTGCGCGCCGGCGTCCACAAGGTCACCCTGCCCGTATCGGCCAGCCCCGCGCATTCCATGGCCAATGTGCGCAAGACCCCCATGCAGATGGTGGACGAGGTGCGGGCCATTGCCGCGCTGCGCGACGAGATCGCACCGCATGCCCTGATCGAGGCGGGCATCTCCACGGCCTTCGGCTGCACGCTGCAGGGCCTGGTGCCCGAGGACGAAGTGATTGCACTGGCCCTGGCCTGCGTGGCAGCCGGCGCCGATGAATCGGGCCTGTCCGACACCACGGGCATGGCCAACCCGGCCCAGGTGCGGCGCCTGTTCACACGGCTGCGCGCCGAGCTGGGCGAACAGGCAGGCGCGGCCCACATGCACAATACGCGCGGCCTGGGCCTGGCCAACTGCCTGGCCGCCTACGAGGCTGGCGCGCGCACCTTCGATGCCTCGCTGGCCGGCCTGGGTGGCTGCCCGTACGCGCCGGGCGCCTCGGGCAACGTGGTCACCGAAGACCTGGTCTTCATGTTCGAGGCCATGGGCATCCGCACCGGCGTGGACATCGATCGCCTGATCGCCGCCCGCCAGCCGCTGGCCGCAGGCCTGCCCGGCGAGGAGCTGCACGGCATGACGCCGCTGGCCGGACTGCCCAAGGGCTTTGCGCCCCACCCCTACGCACCGGCCTGAGCCGCGGCGACAACCCATACATTCATTCACCGTTTTCCCATGAGCCAACCCACCTCCCCCGACACGGCCGCAGGCCAGGCCACGCCACTGCCCTACGCAGGCATCCGCGTGGTCGAGTTCACCCACATGGTCATGGGCCCGTCCTGCGGCATGATGCTGGCCGACCTGGGCGCCGAAGTCATCAAGGTCGAGCCCGTGGGCCACGGCCGCGACGGCGATGCCACGCGCAAGCTGCTGGGTTCGGGCTCCGGCTTTTTCCCGCTGTTCAACCGCAACAAGAAGAGCGTGACGCTGGACCTGCAGACCGAGGAAGGCAAGCAGGCCGCGCTGCGCCTGATCGCCACGGCCGACGTGGTCTGCGAGAACTTCAAGCCCGGCACCATGCGCAAGCTGGGGCTGGACTACGACAGCCTCAAGGACCGCTTCGAGCGCCTCATCTACGTGAGCCACAAGGGCTTTCTGCCCGGCCCCTACGAGCACCGCACGGCGCTGGACGAGGTGGTGCAGATGATGGGTGGCCTGGCCTACATGACGGGCCGCCCCGGCGACCCGCTGCGCGCCGGCGCCAGCGTCAACGACATCATGGGCGGCATGTTCGGCGCCATGGGCGCGATGGCTGCCCTGGCCCAGCGCGAGAAGACCGGGCGCGGCCAGGAAGTGCAAAGCGCACTGTTCGAGAACAACATCTTCCTGGTCGCCCAGCACATGATGCAGTTCGCCGTCACCGGCAAGCCGGCCGCGCCCATGCCGGCACGCATCTCGGCCTGGGCCATCTACGACGTGTTCGAGGTCCAGGGCGGCGAGCAGATCTTCCTGGCCGTGGTCAGCGACGGCGCCTGGCGCCTGTTCTGCGATGCCTTCGGCCTGGGCGAGCTGCGCGACGATCCGCGCCTTGGCAGCAACAACGACCGCGTGCTGGCGCGCAGCTGGCTGATGCCGCTGCTGCGCGAGAAGATGGCCCCGCACAGCGCCGCCCACATTGCCGAGGTCTTCGAGAAGAACGGCCTGCCCTTCGCCCCCATCGCACGCCCGCAGGACCTGCTGCAAGACCCGCACCTGAACGCCACGGGCTCGCTGGCCCCCATCACCCTGCCCGATGGCCGCGAGACCAAGACCGTGCTGCTGCCCTTCACGCTGGACGGCAAGCGCCTGGATGTGCGCCTGTCGCCCCCGCGCCTGGGCGAGCACAGCCTGGAGATCCTCACCGCACTGGGCTACAGCAGCGAGCAGGCCCTGGCCCTGGCCCAGGGCGAGGCCACCGACAGCCACGCCAAGGCCTCCCATTGATGCCAGGCTGAGCCACTGAAGCCGCCGCCGTCCACCCGACGCGCGGCGCCCCTGCAACCTTGCACCCCATCCACCCCACACCGGACGACGCTTGCCGCGCGCCCGGCGGGGAGGCCTTTTCCCAGAAATTCCCGGAGACAACACCATGCCCGCCATCCACCGCAACCCGGCCGCCCAAAACCGGACTCAGACACTGACCCAGGCCCGCCCCTGTTCCGCCCCGCGCCGCCAGTTGCTGCTGTGCGCCCTGCCCGCATTGGCTGCCGCCCTGCTCCCCCTGGCGGCCCAGGCCCAGCCCGGCAACTGGCCCTCGCGCGCCGTGCGCATGGTCGTGCCCTACACGCCGGGCGGCGGCACGGACGCGGTCGCGCGCCAGATCAGCGAGCGCGTGGGCACGCTGAACCAATGGACCGTGGTCGTGGACAACAAGCCCGGCGCAGGCGGCAACATCGGCCTGGATGCGGTGGCCAAGTCCGCGCCGGATGGCTATACCTTCGGCATGGGCCAGACCGCCAACCTCGCCATCAACCCCGCCCTGCTGCCCAGCATGCCCTTCAACCCCCGCACCGACCTGATCCCCGTGGCCCTGGTCGCCGCCCAGCCCACGGTGCTGGTCGTGCCGCAGGACTCGCCATGGAAATCGGTGCAGGACCTGGTCAAGGCCGCCAAGGCCGACCCGGGCGGCATCCGCCAGGGACTGGCATCGACGGGCACGGTGGGCCACCTGGCCGGCGAGATGCTGGCCTTCAAGGCCGGCATCCAGGTGCTCAACGTGCCCTACAAGGGCGCAGCGCCGGCCGTGACCGACCTGCTGGGCAAGCAGACGCACTACATGTTCGGCACGCCCCAGGCCGTCTATCCGCTGCTCAAGGGCGGCAAGCTGCGCGCCCTGGCCGTGACCTCGGCCAGGCGCCTGCCCATCCTGCCCGAGGTGCCCACAGTGGCCGAGTCGGGCTATGCAGGCTTCGAGGCCGTGGACTGGAAGCTGATCGTCGCGCCCAAGGGCACGCCGGCCGCCGTCGTGCAGAAGATGAATACCGCCGTGAACGCGGCCCTGCAGCAGCCCGCCGTGCAGCAGCAACTGCAGGCCGAGGGCAGCACGGCCCTGGGCGGCAGCATGCAGGACGCGGCCCGGTACCTGCTCAAGGAGCAGACGGACTGGGCCGCGCTGATCCGCGATGCCAGGATCCGCCTGGAGTGAGCGGCAAACAGCGGGCAAGAAAAAAGGCGCGGCGCCCCTTGCGGGCACCGCGCCTTTTTGACGGGCCGTCGTCAGCCGGCCAGCCGATCAGATCGTGCGGCCGAAGGGGCCATCATCGCCCACCTGCACCATCTTGCGGCCACGCACCGGCTTGGCAGCCGTGCCGACTTCCGGCGCCGACCCGGCCTTGCGGGCCGCTGCGGGGCGCTTGGCCGGCGCCTTGACGGCAGCAGCCTTCACGGCCTTTTTGGCAGCGGGCTTTGCCGCAGCCTTGGCAGCCGGCTTGGCCGCAGCCTTGGCCGCTGCAGATTTTCCGGCCGCAGACTTGCCGGCAGCCGGCGCCTTGCGGGCAGGAGCGGCCTGGGCCACGCAGTCGGCGTAGTAGCGCACCTCGCCGTCTGCGTCCTCCAGCTCCACCAGGCCGTGAATGTCGGTCTCGAAGCCAGGGCACTCCTTGGCGAACTCACGCGCGAACAGCAGGTAATCCACGATCTTGCGGTTGAACACCTCGCCGGGGATCAGCAGCGGAATGCCGGGCGGGTACGGCGTGACCAGGCCCACGGTGATGCGGCCTTCCAGGTGGTCGATCTCCACGCGCTCGGTCTTGCGGTGCGCGATGTGGGCGTAGGCATCGCTGGGCTTCATCGCGGGCTTGAGGTCCGACAGATACATCTCGGTCGTCAGGCGGGCGATGTCGTACTTGGCGTACAGCTCGTGCACGTGCTGGCACAGGTCGCGCAGGCCCATGCGCTCGTAGCGGCGGTGCTGCTGGCAGAACTCGGGCAGGATGCGTGCCAGCGGCTGGTTGCGGTCGTAGTCGTCCTTGAACTGCTGCAGCGCCGTCAGCATGGTGTTCCAGCGGCCCTTGGTGATGCCGATGGTGAACATGATGAAGAACGAGTACAGGCCCGTCTTCTCCACCACCACGCCGTGCTCGGCCAGGTACTTGGTCACGATGGAGGCCGGGATGCCCGTGTCCGAGAAATCGCCGTCCAGGTCCAGGCCCGGCGTCACGATGGTGGACTTGATCGGATCCAGCATGTTGAAGCCGTCGGCCAGCTCGCCAAAGCCGTGCCAGTTGTCGAACTCCTTGCCGTTCTTGGCCTTGGAGCGCTTGGGCGCCGCGTCCTGGCCGCGGATGATCCAGTCCTGGGCCGAGCCGACGCCTTCATCGGCCAGCTTCTCGGGACCCCAGACCTCGAACCACCAGTCGTCGTCGCCGAACTCGTCTTCGACCTTGCGCATGGCACGGCGGAAGTCCAGCGCCTCCAGAATCGACTCTTCCACCAGGGCCGTGCCGCCGGGCGGCTCCATCATCGCGGCGGCCACGTCGCAGCTGGCGATGATGCTGTACTGGGGGCTGGTCGAGGTGTGCATCAGGTACGCCTCGTTGAACAGGTGGTGGTCCAGCTTTTCGGTCTGGCTGTCCTGCACCAGCACATGCGATGCCTGGCTGATGCCGGCCAGCAGCTTGTGGATGGACTGCGTGGCATACACCACCGAGTGCTTGGGGCGCGCGCGCTTCTTGCCCATGGCGTGGTAGCTGCCATAGAACGGGTGGAAGGCAGCGTGCGGCAGCCAGGCTTCATCGAAGTGCAGGTTGGCCACATAGCCGTCCAGCATGCTCTTGATGGTCTCGGTGTTGTAGAGCACGCCGTCGTAGGTGGACTGCGTCAGCGTCAGCACGCGGGGCTTGACCGTCTTGGCATCCACGCCCTTGAGCAGCGGATTGGCCGCGATCTTGGCCTGGATGGACTCCACCGAGAACTCGCTTTGCGGGATCGGGCCGATGATGCCGAAGTGGTTGCGCGTGGGCTTGAGGAACACCGGAATCGCACCCGTCATGATGATGGAGTGCAGGATGGACTTGTGGCAGTTGCGGTCCACCACGACCACGTCGCCGGGCGCCACGGCGTGGTGCCAGACGATCTTGTTCGACGTGGACGTGCCGTTGGTCACGAAGTAGCAGTGATCGGCATTGAAGATGCGCGCGGCATTGCGCTCGCTCTCGCCGATGGCGCCGTTGTGGTCCAGCAATTGGCCCAGTTCCTCCACCGCGTTGCACACGTCGGCGCGCAGCATGTTCTCGCCGTAGAACTGGTGGTACATCTGGCCCACGGGGCTCTTGAGGAAGGCCACGCCGCCCGAGTGTCCGGGGCAGTGCCAGCTGTAGGAGCCGTCTTCCGCATAGTCCAGCAGCGCCTTGAAGAACGGCGGCTGCACGCCTTCCAGGTAGCTCTTGGCCTCGCGGATGATGTGCTTGGCCACGAACTCCGGCGTGTCCTCGAACATGTGGATGAAGCCGTGCAGCTCGCGCAGGATGTCGTTGGGCAGGTGGCGGCTGGTCTTGGTCTCGCCGTAGATGTAGATCGGCACATCGGCGTTCTTGCGGCGCACTTCGCCGATGAAGCTGCGCAGGCTGTGGATCACGGGATCGCTTTCGCCACCCAGCGAGAACTCCTCGTCATCGATGGACAGGATGAAGGCACTGGCCCGGCTTTGCTGCTGCGCGAACTGCGACAGGTCGCCGTAGCTGGTCACCCCCAGCACCTCGAAACCTTCTTGCTCGATGGCCTGTGCCAGGGCGCGGATGCCCAGGCCCGAGGTGTTCTCGGAACGGTAGTCCTCGTCGATGATGACGATGGGAAAGCGAAACTTCATGGGGGCAGCCTCCGTAACCTGAGCGGGCCTAAAAAACGAAACAGGCGCGAAGTGTAAGGAATATCCTTATTGCGCCTTTGAAGCGTGCGGCTTTTCACCCAGAATGTGGTGCACTAAACACAAGCAACCGTCATAAACAGGGAGTCTGGGAATGGAATATTCCACCATCTGGTGGCTCGTCGCCGGCGCATTGGTCATCGCCGAATTGCTGACCGGCAGCTTCTATCTGCTGATGCTGGCACTGGGCGCCATCGTCGGCGCGCTGTGCGCCCACATGGGCCTGGCGCCCATTGCCCAGCTCGTCATTGCCGCCGTGCTCGGCAGCGCCTTCGTACTGGCCTGCTACCTGGTGCGCCGGCGCCTGCCCAGCCGCCAGCCCGCCTCCAGCAACCGCGACGTCAACCTCGATGTCGGCGAATCCGTCATGGTCGAGCAATGGAACTCCGACGGCACGGCCCAGGTCCGCTACCGCGGAGCCCAATGGACCGTGATCAGCCGTCCGGGCAACCTGCCCTCTGCCGGCATGCACCGCGTGGCCGAGGTCGTCGGCAACCGGCTGCTGGTGGACAAACTCTGATTGCCCATCCCCACGCCCGCGCTTCACGGCGCGGGCATCTGCATCGGGCATAGTGGCAGGCACCATCCGCCAGCCGTCCCGCCGCCCTCTTGTTTCACCGAACGCCCCTCCGGGGCCTGGAGACACCATGGAAATCGCCATCGTCATTCTGGTCATCGCGGCCATCTTCATCGCACGGTCCATCAAGGTCGTGCCCCAGCAGCACGCCTGGGTCAAGGAACGCCTCGGCAAGTACGCCGGCACGCTCACGCCCGGCCTGAACTTCCTCGTGCCCTTCGTGGACCGCGTGGCCTACAAGCACAGCCTCAAGGAAATCCCGCTGGACGTGCCCAGCCAGGTCTGCATCACGCGCGACAACACCCAGCTGCAGGTGGATGGCATCCTCTACTTCCAGGTCACCGATCCCATGCGCGCCAGCTACGGCTCGTCCAACTACATCATGGCCGTCACCCAGCTGGCCCAGACCTCGCTGCGTTCCGTGATCGGCAAGCTCGAACTGGACAAGACCTTCGAGGAGCGCGACATGATCAACGCCCAGGTGGTCTCCGCCATCGACGAGGCCGCGCTCAACTGGGGCGTGAAGGTGCTGCGCTATGAAATCAAGGACCTGACGCCGCCGGCCGAAATCCTGCGCTCCATGCAGGCCCAGATCACGGCCGAGCGCGAAAAGCGCGCCCTGATCGCAGCCTCCGAAGGCCGCCGCCAGGAACAGATCAACATCGCCACGGGCGAGCGCGAAGCCTTCATCGCCCGCTCCGAAGGCGAGAAGCAGGCCGTCATCAACAAGGCCCAGGGCGAGGCCGAATCCATCAAGGCGGTCGCAGACGCCACGGCCCAGGCCATCGAACGCGTGGCCAACGCCATCCGCCAGCCCGGTGGCGAGCAGGCCGTGCAGCTCAAGGTCGCCGAAAAGGCCGTCGAGGCCTATGGCCAGGTCGCCTCTGACGCCACCACCACGCTGATCGTGCCCAGCAACATGACCGAAGTCTCCAGCCTGATCACCTCGGCCATGAAGATGATCCAGACCGGCCAGCGCACCAGCTGAGAGCCGCCGCCACGCCATGAACAACGGGCCATCGCGGCCCGTTTTTCATTGCAGCGGTGTTGTGCGGATCAGGCGGGTGCGCCCACCTGCTGCACCAGGCCCATGGCGAAGCGCCCGTGGCCCACGGACCAGTCCGAGTAGTCGTTCTCATGCATGAAGATGAACACGTCGGCCGGCGCAACCCCCGCCCCTTCATGCAGATTGCGCGCAATGGCCGCATACAAGGCCTTCTTCATCGCATCGCTGCGCCCGCGCCGCATGGTGATCTCGACCACCACCACCGCATCCGAACGCGCCATCCCGTTGAAACTGCGGCTGAACGCGAACTGCCCGGGAGCGTACGGATGCACCATGTTGAACAGTTCGTCCTCGGGCATGCCGATGCCCTCCACCAGGGCCCGGTGAATGCCCTGCACGACGGCATCGCGCTGGGAAGTGGAGGTGGACTGGGGCAGATAGGTGTGGACGAAGGGCATGGTGCTATGTGCTTTGGGATCGAATGGAGATGGAAAGTCCGGCCAGAATCCACGCAGGATTGCCAGCCGAAGCGGCAAATCTACCGACCGGCCCATGGCCTACGCGG